>DASWJH010000049.1 GCA_036397255.1 Nitrospiria bacterium | reverse complement strand
TTATTATTAAAACCATCGGCAACTAAATGCCTTAAAAATCCTCTTTAGAATAATTTTCACCTTTTTCATTTTATTAAAAGATAGCTTTCCTAAGGTCCTTCTGACCAACCGTTGATCGATCGTCACAATTTTTCCTAGTTTAATAATGGAGGGTTTCGGCAAACCCGCCATTTTTTGAATCCTTCCTGTTAAAAGATATTCGAAAGATTGTAATTTCTTTGGGATCTGAGAGGTTATTGCTGCCAGAAGGAATAATTTAAATTCTTAGGGAAAAAAGGAAAAAAATTGTGAGGCATTTGACGAACAAGATCTTCGCAGGGAAAATGAAATTTCACAGTGCGTCAGGAAACATATGTTTCTGGAAACCTTGACATTTTCGGGTTTTTCTCATAGGATGTCCACTTTCAAACAGGAGAGATGAAATGAGTATATCCTATGCGATCAATGGTTTTGGAAGGATTGGTCGAAACCTGTATCGGGCTGTTTATCAGGACCCGCGCTTTGAATGCGTTGCGATTAATGATCTTACCGATGCCAAAACCCTTGCCCACCTTCTTAAATTTGATTCGGTTCATGGGCGATTTAACGCCAATGTTGAAGCCAAAGACCAATCACTGATGGTGGATGGCAAACCCATTGAAATTTTATCGGAAAGGGACCCAAAGGATCTCCCCTGGAAACGTTTGGGTGTAGAGGTTGTCATCGAAGCCACCGGAAGGTTTGTAGATCGGGCATCCGCTTCCCGGCATATTGATGCTGGAGCAGTAAAAGTCATTATTTCAGCACCGGCAAAAGAACCGGACCTCACAGTGGTTTTGGGGGTCAATGAAACGGAGTATGATGCCAGGAAACACCACATTATTTCCAATGCCTCCTGTACCACCAATTGTTTGGCGCCCATTGCAAAAATTTTATTGGAGAATTTTGGAATTCAGAGGGGTTTGATGACAACGATCCATTCTTATACCAATGACCAGCAGCTTTTGGATTTACCTCATAAAGATCTAAGGCGGGCCAGGGCTGCTTGTCTTTCCATGATTCCCACCACAACCGGGGCTGCAAAAGCCGTGGCCCTTGTTTTACCTCAACTGAAAGGAAAACTAGACGGAATGGCTATTCGTGTTCCGACCCCCAATGTCTCCGTTGTTGACCTTGTGGTTGATGTGGAACGCGATGCCACGGAAGAAGCTGTGAATGAAGCGCTCAAAAAGGCTGCGGAGGGCTCATTAAAGGGGATTTTGGGCTTTTCTGAGGATCCCTTGGTTTCCATCGATTTAAATGGAGATGATCGCTCCTCAATCGTCGACGGGAAGCTCACACGGGTGATTGGTCAAAAAATGGTGAAAGTGATGGCCTGGTATGATAATGAATGGGGGTATTCCTGCCGGGTAAGGGATTTAATGGGTTTTATTGCAAATAAAAAATAAATGGAAACGATTTCAATTGTTAAAATGTTTTTGAGAAATCCTCATTTTTATACCATCGGTATTTTACAATGAATTTAAATAAGATCACGATAGAAGACATCGATATCAAGGGAAAACGGGTTTTTATTCGAGCAGATTATAATGTTCCCTTGGATGACCATTTAAATATCACCGATGATACAAGAATCCGTTATACCCTGCCCACCATTAACTATGCCATCGATGAAGGGGCAAAGGTCATCATCAGTTCTCATTTAGGGCGGCCCAAGGGAAAACCCGATCCACGGATGAGTCTTGCCCCCGTGGCCAAACGCCTGCAACGGTTGCTGGGCAAAGAGGTGACGTTTGCTCCAGATTGCATTGGGCCTCAGGTGGAAAAAATGGTGTCTAAATTGAAAGGTGGGGAGGTCATTCTTCTGGAGAACCTTCGCTTCCACCCAGGGGAAGAATCGGATGATGAAGCCTTTGCGAAATCTCTTGCCAAATTGGCCGAGGTCTTTATTAACGACGCCTTTGGAGCTGCTCATCGAAATCACGCATCCATGACAGGAATCACACGCTTTGTTTCCAAATGTGCCATTGGGTTTTTAATGAAAAAGGAAATTGAGTATCTGGAGGGTGCCGTTGCAAATCCCGTACGCCCGTTCGTTGCCATTTTAGGGGGGGCAAAGGTTTCGGGAAAAATCGGCGTCATCGAAAACCTTGGGAAAAAAGTCAATAAAGTCATTGTGGGTGGAGGAATGGCCTATACTTTTTTAAAGGCCTTAGGAAATGAGGTTGGGGGATCCCTGGTCGAAGAGGAAATGTTGAGATTTGCCCTAGAGATTAAGGAGCATGCCCAAGCGCGAGGGGTTAAATTTTACCTGCCCGTGGATTGTGTGGTGGCCACCCATAAGGGTCCGGGAGCTGAAACCAAGATTGTTCCGGTACAGGAGATTCCACAAGGGTGGATCGGTATGGATATCGGCCCTGCCTCTGTGAAACTGTTTACAGAGGTTTTGGCAGATGCCAAGACGATTCTCTGGAATGGGCCTATGGGAGTATTTGAAATGGATGCCTTTTCCAGAGGAACCTCCGCCATTGCCCATGCGGTGGCGGATGCCTATGCCTTGACCATCGTGGGGGGAGCGGATTCCGCCCTTGCTGTTCATCGCGCAGGTGAATCCGAAAACGTCTCATTTATTTCAACCGGAGGAGGTGCGGCCCTCCAATTGATCGAGGGAAAAGAGCTGCCTGGATTGACCGTACTACCGGCGAAAGACATCTAGAAGTGAAGTCGATGATATCTTCCCTCTTTTTCGTAGCCAACTGGAAAATGCACAAAACACTTGAACAGGGTCAAACCTTTGTCAAAGAGTTCCTCCCTCATTTATCCTCTTCTAATAAAGTAAAAATTGCTATTGCCCCTCCTTTTACGCTCCTTCATCCTTTAAGGGGTCTTTTAAAGGGTAAAAATGTTTTTTTAGCCGCACAGGATTGTCACTGGGAAGATAGGGGGGCTTTTACGGGTGAAATTTCCCCACCTATGCTGGTAGATGCCGGGTGTCAATATGTCATTCTGGGGCATTCGGAACGGCGCAAATATTTTGGAGAAACACCTCTTCTAATAGGTAAAAAGCTTGTTTCTTCCCTTAAAGCGGGCCTTTCCCCGATTTTTTGTGTCGGGGAAACCCTTGAGAAGCGGGAAGAGGGGAAAACCAAAAAAATTCTTGAAGAGCAAATGCAGGAAACCTTGGAAATGTTGAAAGATCCTCCTTCTGATTTTGTCATTGCTTATGAACCGGTTTGGGCCATTGGGACGGGGCAAGTGGCTTCCCCGGAGCAGATTATGGAAGCCCATGGGTTTATTCATCAATGGCTCCAGAACCACTGGAGAAATCAAGTAAAATGTTTGGTGTTGTATGGAGGAAGTGTAACTTCCGATAATGTTTCCGACTTTATGGGAGAGCCCATGGTTCAGGGGGCATTGGTTGGAGGAGCCAGCTTACAGGCAGATAGTTTTTCTCGATTAATTCAGGAATCCATTGCCAAACGATGGCCTGAACCCTAAAACAGAGATAGAAGCTTCAAGAAAATGAAAAAGCCCTCTAGGTATTAGGGTTTCGGGTGAGTATACTACTCACCTGATAGGTGAAACCTTAACCACCAAGGAGGGCTGAGGCGATGATACGGCAAACCGTATT
>DASWJH010000048.1 GCA_036397255.1 Nitrospiria bacterium | reverse complement strand
GAGGTTCCTGCAAAATCCAGTTCGTCATTCCCGAATGTTTTTATCGGGCCCGCCTGCCGGCAGGCAGGAATCCAGGATTCAAAAAATCAACATCTTCTGGATTCCCGCTCCCCGATAGAGGCATTCGAGGACAGGTTTCGCAGGAATGACGGGAAGGGCCTGGATTTCCGCTTTCCCCTGCCTGCAAGTGCCCGCCGGACAGGCGGGTAATGACAAAATTTACCCACTCACTTCCACGATGAGCCAATTTAATAAAATATCTTAAAATGAGAAGGATTAATTGTTAGGTGATTGCTTGATAAAAATACTTAATTTCCAGAAAATAAAATTTATGGTACAAACATAAGAGATAATAACCGGTTTTATTTTTTTAGTTTTTTTTTGGTGAATAGAGTAATAAGGCGGGTATGGAAAAAATTCGGATTTTTTTGGCAGATGACCAGGTCCTTTTGCGTGATGGAATTCGTGCAATTTTTGATTGCCAACCAGGATACGAGGTCGTGGGTGACGCAGGGAATGGTGTCGAAGCGATTGAGAAGATCAGAGCAGAAAACCCCGATGTGTTGATAATCGACATTCGGCTTCCGGGCCTGAACAGTTTTCAGGTCATTAACCAAATCCATCAAGAATTTCCGAATTTAAAACTCTTGGTCTTGACCATCTATTCCCAAGAAGAATATATTTGCCAAGCCAAAAAGGAAGGGGCGTCCGGCTTTTTAAATAAAAATTCCCCTTCTTCAGAGTTAATTCGGGCGGTAAAAATAATTAGCCGGGGGGATTCTTATTTTAGTCCTTCCCTCCCTGGAGATTTAAAAGAAGAAATTTTGGGAGACCTTGGCTCGAGAAAAGAGAAAAAAATTGGAATTCCTTTGACGGAAAGAGAACAGGAGGTTCTTTTGCTTATCGCTGAGGGATTAACCAATAAGGAAATCGCAAAAAAATTAACTTTAAGTGTTAAGACTATTGATAACCATCGCTCCAATCTCATGATGAAACTTGGGATTCATGAAACCGCGGGTTTGGTCCAGTTTGCGGTCCTACAGGGTTTTATTGATCTCAAAAAATAGAAACGGGGGAGAGTAACGTAAGTTAAATCTTTTGGAATTAAACGCCTTTATTTTTTCAAAGACTCAAGACTTTCTTTAGGGTCTTTTTTTTTTTGAAAATAAGGGGTTTACCGGATTTACAAGGTGTTATCGCCATATTAGAATCTCTAATTGTTTGATCATGATTAACTTTTAATATTTTAATTTTTAGAAAGGGGTAGTCCCGTGAGCGATAAGACAATATCTGTTGTTATTTTTTCTGGAGAAATGGGAATTCCCAAGCAGCTTGAGGGCGCCATCTCTATTCCGAGTAAAATATCCGTTGTTCTTCAAACATCAGATTTAGAAAAGGGTTTTAAAAGGGTAAAAGAATTAAAGCCTCAAATTATTATTGTTGATTTAAATCAAGTAGAGGATGAAAAAGTTCCCTTTTTAATTAAAATCCAGGTTTCTCATCCTGAGGCAAGAATTTTGGTTCTTTTGGATGAGTACCTTTTAGGGGGGTGGTTGCAAATTTTTAAAGTGGGGGTTAAAGGGATTCTTGAAAAATCAAATATCGAACAAAATCTTTCAAAAGCCATATTGGTTGTTCAACAAGGGGGAATCTTCATAGAACCCAAGAGAATAGAACAGTTTATGGAGCAGACTGCGGCCAGAGTAAAACAAGCTGAAGAAAAAGCGGGGAACCTTCTTACCGATAGGGAAATCCAGGTTTTGAGGCTTTTGGCAGAGGGGTATACCGTTAAAAAAGCCGCTTCCCTACTGGATTTAAGCCCGAAAACAGTAGATACTCACAAGGCAAATTTAATGCGTAAAATAAACGTTCATCATCGAACCGATCTGATTAAATATGCACTGAGGAAAAAAATAATTTCTTTGCATGAAGAGTGAGTGAGTTTTCCTTGAGGTGATGAATTTCGGATAATAAATGGAAATAGAACAAGCGTTTTCTTTAAACCTTACCTCCCAAAAATTTTAATACCAACAAGGGGAAAGGGGTAGTTCATCCTTTTCCCTTGTTGAAAAAATAAGGATCCTTACGGAACCCTTAAGACCTGTTTCTAAATCAGCATCCTTCCTTGGTTTCTTCTCTTCCCATTTCATAAAAAAACTCAAAACCGATTCTTTCATGAACGTTTTATACCTTTGGGTTCTTGGGAAAAAACAATCCTTTAATTTAATTTGAACCCCTAAACCAGAAATAGAAGGAAAAGCGTTTTTTCTTAAAAAAATTACCCGGGCAAAATCCTGTTTTTTTCTTAAAAATACATAAATTGTGAAATTCCTTAAGCTTGACCTGGCCTATTTTCCTGGAGTACATTGAAAAGAAAAGGAGGGCGGTATGAGGGTTTTTGGGGTGTGTTTAGGAATTTTTTTGTTGGTTGGATGTATGGGGCCTTCGAGAATACCCCCTGGCACAGATGAAGGAATTGAAATAAATCTATCTTATCAAATGGCGTTCCAAGAGCTAAAAAGTATGCTCCAGACACGAGGGTATACTGTTTCAATCGCCGATGAACGGGTTGGGATTATTGAAACACTTCCGAAACTTATGGCAGAAAACCCCGGAAGCATTCAGCATAAAGTGCTTCTTTCATTTTTGCTCAGAGGAGATAGTACCCGTACGACAGTGTATATGAGGTTTATTGTAACCAGTGATGTTCCGGAGGAGAGGAAAAAATTTAAGGAAATGCTCAAAGGGCTTTCCCCTTAAAATTGACAAAGGTTTGCAAACATGAGGCCTGTTGAATTCAGAACATTTGTTTTTCTTTTCATTATTCTTATGGTTCCTTCAACAGGATTTTCCTTTCATTATGGGGATCGGGTCAGTCCCGTTCCCGTTTCTGTAGAGCTGATTACAGGGGTCCAGGAAAGGGATATTGTTGAAAAGAGTGAAGATTTGGTGGACCCATGTTGTAAATTTAAAGGGGATGCGGTTTCCTCCCGGTTATTGGCTCGGTTAGGGATTGAGGCCTTCCATCGGGTTGAACTGTTTGGCCTGTTTGGTGGGGTGGGGTTAAGTATCGATGAATTCGGTGGGTTTGATAGTAATTTAAATATGACTTTTGGAGGAGGGGCACGGTTCATACTTTATGAAGCGCCATTTCCGCAGGCCTCCCACATTTTTTTAGAATATTCCTATCTTCAGTTCGATGCGGAAGATCGTGTCGAGATTTCCAAGTGTTCAAATCCAAATGCCAGTAGTAATTGTAGTCTTTCCACTGCTACCTTTGTGGGGACGGTTCAAGATGATGAGATTAAGTGGAGGGAACATGTTGTGAAAATTGGGGGTGATTCCCGGGTGGGTTATTATAGACCTTATGGGGGGATCAGGTTTTCTTTGGTGAGGGGGGATGAACATTTTTCTTTGGTAAGCTCTCCCTCTGTTTCAGATCCAGGTTTTAATCCAAATATTCGCTCTGCTAGTATTGAAGAGGATGATTTTTTCGGAGTGTTTGGGGGTGTTGATTTTTTTTTAGATCCAAGCGATTCTCTGGTCTTAAACATTGAGGTTAACCTTTTTGATGTTAATTCAATTCAGGGGGGTTTACGTTTTAAGTTTTAAAATTGTGGGATTGGAAAGAGTAGGTTATGAGAAAAACTAATTTTCTTTTTTTAATAATTTTGTTTGGAGCAATAATTGCGGGAGGGTGCTATCGTTACACCGATGGGTATCCAAATAGTTCCTTTTATTCTTCTGAATCCTCAATCCTTCCGTTCTCTCAAATTTACTACAATAATCCTGATTACGGCCCGTATTATACCCCTTATCCCTATTATGGATATCCATACCCAAATTATTATCCTTACCCTTATTATTCCCCTTACCCCTATTACCTCTATCCCTATGGACCCTATCCCCGGTTTTATTTTGGGGGATATTATGTTTATCCACAAGGGGGTTTTCCTTCCTCGTCTCCCCACCGAACTTTTCGTTCCCACTCTTCAAATAACCCTTCTCCTAATACCCCTGCCCCGCCTAAAAAAGAACGACGTTTTAAGTAAAAAAATCGTTCCCTTAAGTGGGTCTAGTTTTCATTGGATTTGTGTTTGAATTTGACAGGTTCGTAAAATCATGATATTTAAGCTATAGATTTAAGTCCTCCTTTTTTTCGTTGAAAAAATTGAATTTTTAAAGTATCCAATAGGACATTTATGGAAAATTTAGAAAATTATTTGGAAAATCTACAAAAAAAGTTGGGTCTCACCGATTCTGAAAACCTTGCTGATCGGCTTTCCATTCCCCATGAAACCCTAAAGGGTATGTTGCGGAACCAATGGATACCTAATGATGAGCTTTGTTTGAGAATTGCCTATCTTTCTGGAGACGATCCTGCTTTGGTTTTAGCCATTGCTCATTTTTCAACTGCCAAATTGACTTCAAAACCTTTCTGGGAAAAAATTCTTTTAAAATTGAGAAACGGTCGTGTTTTTAGTCGGGGTTATAGGGATCGACGTTCATGGAATGAAAGGCGTCTGCTTTACTCAAAACCTCCACCACCATTAGTTTCTGGCTCAACCCCAGAGAGGCGTCAAGGTGCCGAAAATCGTCGGATGGTGATGGACCGGCGGCTACCATCCTTTTAATTTAAATTTAGGGGATAACAATGCTCTCTAAGACCTTGAGTTGTGTGCTCTATGGTCTGGATGCCCACCTGGTCGAGGTCGAAGTTGATCTGTCCTTAGGTCTTCCCATGTTTTCAATTGTAGGACTTCCCGATCTGGCCGTAAAAGAAAGTAAAGATCGGGTTAGGGCGGCCATAAAAAACACCGGGTATCCTTTTCCAGTCAAAAAGATTACTGTTAACCTCGCACCCGCCGATGTGAAAAAGGAGGGCTCAGGTTTTGACCTTCCCATGGCTGTTGGAATTTTGGCTGCGGAAGGAATTATTAAGGAGGAAACCCTTCGAGATTTTTTGATGATCGGTGAGCTATCCCTGGATGGAAGTATCAAAGGGGTAAAAGGGATTCTTTCCATGGCAGTGGCTGCCCGTAGTGCAAGGGTGAAGGCTTTTCTGGTTCCTGCTTCAAAGGCAGCGGAGGCTGCTGTTGTTTCAGGGGTTGATGTTTTTCCCATGGAAACATTACCTCAAGTTGTTGAATTTTTGAATAAACGGATTAACCTTGAGCCCCGAAAGGTAAATTTAGAGGGGTTATTTGCGCAGAATTCCCACTACCAACAAGATTTCTCCGATGTAAAGGGCCAGGACCTTGCCAAAAGGGCTTTGGAGGTATCCGCTGCTGGGGGCCATAACATTCTGATGATGGGCCCCCCCGGTTCGGGAAAAACCATGTTGGCCCAACGGATACCCACCATTTTACCCCCAATGAATTTTGAAGAAGCAATTGAAACCACCAAAATCCATAGTATCATGGGGCTTTTAGCCGAACGACAAGGGTTGGTGGGAACTCGTCCTTTCCGATCGCCCCATCATACCATTTCGGATGCGGGGTTAATTGGAGGGGGCCAAATTCCAAAACCAGGGGAAGTGAGTCTTGCTCATAATGGTGTTCTTTTTCTGGATGAGCTACCCGAGTTTAAACGAAATGCTCTGGAGGTGCTGAGGCAACCGTTAGAGGAGGGGAAGGTTACCATTTCCCGTGTCAATGCATCCTTGTCTTATCCTGCTCATTTTATGCTAATTGCGGCCATGAACCCCTGTCAATGTGGATTTTTTACGGACAGGACAAGGGAGTGTTTATGCACCCCCGCCCAAATACAAAGATACCGGGCAAAGGTTTCTGGTCCTCTTTTAGATCGGATTGATATACATATTGAGGTGCCTACCGTGCCATTTAAAGAGTTAACTCTGGATCCCCTTCGGGAAGATTCAAAAGCCATTCGAGAAAGAGTGCATCGAGCCAGAAAAATGCAGGTAGAACGGTATAAAAGAGAGGGCATTTATTGTAATTCCCAATTGAATCCCAAACAGTTGAAAAAATATTGTGAATTGGATGATGATTCCCAAAAACTGTTTGAAATGGCCATGAATAAATTAAGTTTATCCGCCAGGGCCTATCATCGGATCCTAAAGGTATCCAGAACCATTGCGGATTTAGATCAAAGAGGGCGAATAGGTGCTCAGGACGTTTCTGAGGCCATTCAATACCGGACCTTAGACCGAAAAAATATTGTTTAACCCATTCCTTTGTGATTATCCCTTCCCTTTCTACCCTTTTTCTTAAAAAGAATGATACAATAATGAAGGTTTCCTGTATTTATTAGGGACCGAAAAAAGTAAGGTTTTATCAATAATAAAGGTTATTATTCGTGGCCCCAAGGGAAAGAAACCCAACCTCTTCCGTTAAGCGGTTATTGCTTTTGGCCTTCCTCTTTTTTGGGAGTGTATCTTTTCTTTTTTTTGCCAGTGGCGCAGGCATCGTTTGGTATTTTTCTAGGGATTTACCCTCTTTGGATTCATTGCGCCAATATCAACCCAGTTTAGTGACCAAAGTGTATTCAGAAGATGGGAGTGAAGTTGGACAGTTTTATATTGAGCGTAGGGTCCTTGTTCCCCTTTCTCAGATGCCCCAAGAACTTTTTCAGGCTATCATTGCAGTGGAAGACTCAAGGTTTTTTGAGCACAAGGGAATTGATCCTTTTGGAATTTTCAGGGCGATTTTAGCCAATTTGGAGGCTTTTAGGATTAGGCAGGGGGCAAGTACCATTACCCAACAGTTAGTTCGGTCTCTTTTTCTTTCCGCTGAAAAAAGCTTTAAGCGAAAGATTAAAGAGGCCATCCTGGCACGGAAAATAGAGCGGATTCTTAGCAAAGATGAGATATTGGAAATTTACCTCAACCAAATCTATTTTGGCCATGGGGCCTATGGGGTCCAAGCGGGAGCACGAACGTATTTTGGTAAAGATGTTAAAAGTCTTTCTCTTGCTGAATCTGCCTTTCTCGCAGGTCTGCCCAAGGCACCAAGAGACTATTCTCCCTATAATGATCCAGAAAAGGCAAAACATCGGCAAGGGGTGGTTTTACGCAGGATGGTGGATGAGGATTTCATTACCGCAGAGAAATATCAAGAAGCTTACCAGGAAGACATGTATTTCCAAAAGTTAGGCCATAGTGAGGAGACCGGGCCTTATTTTTTGGAATATGTGAGGCAGTATATCGCTTCTATTTATGGGGAAACTGCTTTATACCGAGGGGGATTAAACGTTTATACCACTATGAACCTTCAAATGCAAAAAGTGGCCACTCAGGCGGTTAAGGAAGGATTGCGAGCCATTGATAAACGTCAAGGATTCCGTGGACCCATTGATCATTTTATGAATAATGAAGCAAATGAAAATGGAAGTTTAATGAAGGGAATGGTTAATACCATTGAAATAAAGCCAGGAGCTATTTTAAGAGGGGTGGTAACCGAAATCTCCCCAGATGGGGTGGGGGTGCTCGTTAATGATGTGAAAGGGAAAATTTTAAAAGGAGATATGAACTGGGCGAAAAGAAAGGTTACCGGCAAAGATTTAAGGAAAGATTTTCAGGTTTCCTCTGAATTGGATCCCGGAAAAATTTTTCAGATTGGTGATGTGCTATGGGTTAAAACCAAGACATATCATCCCCTTTCCAAGGAGGGCACTTTTTCTTTGGAGCAGGAACCGTTGGTTCAAGGCTCTCTCTTATCTTTAGATCCAACCACGGGTGCGATTAAAGCCATGGTGGGGGGGTATGATTTTGAAAAAAGTGAGTTTAATCGGTCCATTTATGCCAAACGGCAACCCGGATCGGCATTTAAACCTATAATATTTGCAGCGGCCCTAAACCTGGGTTTTACCCCGGCGTCCATTGTGTATGACTCCCCTGTCATTTTTGAAAACTTTCAAATGGAAAAAGTTTGGAAACCAGAAAATTATGAAAAGAGGTTTTATGGGCCTATTTCTTTGAGAGAAGCACTGACTCACTCCCGTAATGTGGCCACCGTCAAACTCTTAGAAAAAATAGGAATAAAAAATGTAACTCAGTTTTCCCGTCAACTGGGCATTGTAAGTCCTTTAACCAATGACCTTTCCCTAGCCTTGGGTTCATCCAGCCTATCCCTGGTTGAATTAACCTCGGTTTTTGGGGTTTTGGCAAATGAGGGTTTACGAAATGAGCCTTATGTTATCGATTTAGTCACGGATCCTTCGGGGAAGGTATTAGAGCGCCATTACCCTGAATCTCAAGGGGTCGTCCCCAAGCATACCGCGTATTTAATCACTAACATGTTGGTGGATGTGGTTCAGCGGGGGACAGGAAGGCGGGCAAAAGTCTTAGGAAGGCCACTTGGGGGAAAAACAGGAACAACCAATGATTTTACCGATGCGTGGTTTGTTGGGTTTGTAAAAAATTTAGCCACGGGGGTTTGGGTTGGGTTTGACGATATGCGATCATTGGGGGATCGTGAATCTGGGGCAAAAGCCGCCCTTCCTATATGGATTTCTTATATGAGAGAAGCGCTTGAAATAATTCCTTCGATACCTTTCGAGATTCCTGAGGACATTGTGTACGCAAAAATAGACCCAAAAACGGGACTGCTGGTTTCTCCTGAATCGAAAGAAGGGGTCATTGAAGTTTTTGTGAAAGGGACAGAACCTCAGGAGCATTTCTCCTCGTCCCCTAAACCTGTTGAATTTTTTGAGTTGGATCAATCCCTTTAAGTTATATTTTTCCCTCCAAAAGTAAATTTTTAACCCTGGTTTCGAGGGGGTTTTTAAAAAGGGTGTCGAAAGCTAACTAAAACCTGAAAAAAAAGGTAAAAAAGGTTTTTGTTGCTGTCATTGTTTCTTGTTCCTCCTTTATTAAATAAAACCGTTGAATCCAATTTCAAATACTTTTAAAATATAATGGAGTAGTAGAAAAGTTAACAGGCCATTTCCCATCTATGGTTCAAGAATGAGACGCATTGACGAAAAGCTAAAGGAAAAAAATCCCTCGGATCTGATTCCTGGTCTCAAAAATATCCTCCAAGAGAAACGGTTTGAAATATATGAACTTCACAAGCGGGGGGCATCAGGAAAGCATACCGTTGTCGCTTTGACAACACTTGTAGATGAGGTCCTCACTCATTTGTACCGGGAAATTTTTAAAAAAAATCCCACCCATGAAAACATCCAATCACAATGTTGTTTAATTGCCGTGGGAGGGTACGGAAGAAAAGAGTTGGCCCCATTCTCGGATATTGATCTTATGTTTTTATTTGAACCCGGGGTGAAAGCCGAATATGAGGAAATAGTAAAGGAAATGCTTTACCATCTCTGGGATTTAAGGTTTACCCTGGGGAATAGTTTGAGAACAGTTGCAAATTGTATTGAAGAAGCTCAAAAAGATATAACGGTTAGAACTTCCTTGATGGAAGCCCGGTTACTCTCCGGTAATGAATTTCTGTTTCGAAAATTTAGAAAGGAATTATATGACAAATTCGTGGGTCGAAAAATTGATCGATATGTAAAGGAAAAAATAGAGGAAAGAAAAGCGAATTTTTCACGATATGGGGGAACGGTGTATCTTTTGGAACCGGATATTAAAAAAAGTGAGGGAGGGCTCAGAGAAATTCATTACCTCCAATGGATTGCTCTAGCCAAATATAGAACCTGTTCTCTTCCTGAACTCCAGCAGCAAGGGTATTTATCTGTGAAAGAGTTTAATATCCTGGCTGAAGCTCAAGATTTTCTCTGGAAGGTTAGGGCCGAAATGCATTTTTATGCCGGTAAAAATTCGGATATCCTGACCTTTGATGAACAACAAAGGCTGGCAGGGCTGTTTCATTTCTGTGATCAAGACCATCAGTTAGGGGTCGAACGGTTTATGCAGCAATATTATCTTTATTCCACACGTATTCATGAGATCTGTTCCAGGTTTATTGAAAGGAATAAAAACAAGGGAAGGGTTGTCAATATCTACAATCGTTTTTTCTCCAAGACCCTTAATGGAATGTTTGCTCTTGGAAAAGATGAAATCAGTGTATTGGGAGTGAATAGGGAAAAAATTTTATCCCAAGGAAAATATATTCTTGAGCTGTTTTATTTGGCGAAAACCCATAAACTTCGGATTTCGGATGAGACTCTGGAAATGATTCATCATGGGATGGAATTTCTCCCTGAATCTTTTTTTAATACCTCTGATGTGGCCCACTTATTTATTTTAATCTTGAGTGAGCCGGGGGGAATTGCTAAAACCCTTCGTTTAATGCACCAGGTATCTTTGCTGGAAAAGGTAATTCCCGAATTTTCCAGGGTCAACCGGCTTGTGCAATTTAACCAATATCATAAATTTACAGTGGATGAACATTCATTCAACGCCGTTGAGCATGCGGAAAACTTAACTAAAGTCGGGGAAAATTTAAATAACATTTATAGTGAAATCAAACGAAAGGACATCCTCCATTTGGGTATACTCCTTCATGATATGGGAAAAGGATTGGGGGGAGATCATAGTGAGAAGGGGGCTGAGATAGCGAGCTCTGTTGCATTTCGTTTGAATTTTGATAAACGAGACCGGGATCTTTTGGTTTTCCTGGTTAGGTTTCATCTTTTAATGACTCATATCGCTTTTCGACGGGATCTTTCCGATGAAAAGGTGTTGGTTAATTTTGCCAGAAAGGTTGCAAAACCTGAGGTTCTTAAAAAATTATATGTGCTCACCTGTTCTGATATTAAAGCGGTGGGGCCTGGTACATGGAACGGGTGGAAAGAGAACCTTTTGGCGGACCTTTTTTATAAAACATTGGAAGCATTGGCGGGAACCGAAAGCACCCTTTCTAATAAACAGCGCATTCAAAAAATTTGGGAAGAGGCCCTACAACGGGTGGGTTCGGATTATCCCCAAGATTGGCTTGAGGAACAGCGAAAGGATATGTCGGAACGATATCTTTTGGTGACTCCCGTTGAAAAAATCATTAAAGATTTATATCGGATTCGGCAATTGGAACCTGGGGGAATTGTTGTAGATGTGGAAGATCGTGACCCCTCAGGGGTGGTTGATTTGAGTGTTTATACTTTTGATAATATTATTCCTGGACTTTTCTCTAAAATTTCAGGGGTTCTTGCGGCCAAAGGTCTACAAATATTGGGAGCACAAGCCCACACTAGAAAAAAGGGGATTGTGGTGGATACGTTTCAAGTGGTAGATCCTGATTATACTGGAAAAACCCCGCAAGAACGGTGGAACGAAATCGAGGAAACCCTGAAAGGGGTTTTACAGAAGAAAATTGAGGTGGAAAAACTTTTTGGAAAAAGGTTTTCTGGAGGTGAGAATAAACAGGTAGGCGCTTTATTGGAACCCACCTTGGTTGAGGTGGATAACGATTCCTCAGATGATTATACTATCATTGAGGTTTTTGCGGCCGATCGGCGGGGATTACTGTATGTTATTACCAAAACCATTTTTGAATTAGGCCTCTCGGTTTTTTCTTCCAAAATTGCAACACGTTTGGACCAAATTGTGGATGTCTTTTATGTCAAGGATGAGGAAGGAAAAAAGGTAGTTGATGAAAATAAAATTAGTGACCTAAAAGAAAAAATTATTAAAGCAATTGAAATTTAAAATCTCTCCTGAGATCCCCCCTTTTTTCCTTTCCCGTACCCAATAAAATTTATCTTTTTCCTTATGAAGTAAAGGAAATAAATTAAATAAATTAAAAAACAACCGTTGACCTAAAAAACTAAAAAGATTTTCTATAAACCCTTTATGTTCTTTACTTAGCAATCCTGTTTTGTTAATGATGAGAAAAGAAAAAAAATTGCAACGGTTGAAAAATCCTAATTCTTGTGGTTGGTTCACCGTTGAATGAATTTTTTGGAAAATTTTGGAGGAATGGGAAGGTGACGGCTTTTAGAATAGGAATGGCACAGATTAATCTGACCGTTGGGGATATAGAGGGAAACGGGGAGAAAATCCTTTCGTATATAGAAAAAGCCGAAAAACTGGGAGTGGATCTACTTTCCTTCCCTGAATTGGCAATTACAGGTTACCCCCCAGAAGATTTATTTTTAAAACCTAACTTTATTCAGGAAAATATTGAAATTCTTCGAAAACTGTCTCGGAAAACCGAGGGAACCGCTGTAATTGTGGGGTATGTCGAAAAAGGGGAAAAACTCTATAATTCAGCCGCTGTTATGGCACAAGGGAAAATTTTTGGCTCCTATCGAAAAATGTTACTACCCAATTATGGTGTATTTGATGAAAAGCGTTATTTCAGGGAAGGGGAAGACCCGCTGGTTTTTGAGTGGTTAGGAACCCGTTTTGGGGTAACCATTTGTGAAGATGTGTGGTTTTCCCATGGTCCATGTCGGGTTCAGGCTGGAATGGGTGCCGTTTTGATTATGAATATTAGTGCCTCTCCCTTTTATGTAGGAAAGTGGAAGCTGAGAGAGAGAGTTCTCTCCCAACGCGCACGGAAGGATCGGGTTTGGATTGCCTATAATAATCTTGTGGGGGGGCAGGACGAATTGGTTTTTGATGGGCATGGAATGATCCATGATGATCGAGGGATTTTGATCAAAAGAGGGAAAGTTTTTGAAGAAGATTTAATTCTATTTGATTTAAATTTTAAAAATTTAAAGGATGCCGAAAAAATTCAAAAACCCCTCCTAACCAATAAAAATAAATGGTTCGTAAAAATTCAATCTCCTTTGTATAGAAAAAATAGAAAACCGATCAAAGCTTTGAGGAAAAACGAGGAATTCCGGATTAACCCAGTGGAAGAAATTTACCGGGCCCTGGTAATGGGAACAAAAGATTATGTTGAAAAAAATGGGTTTTCTGAAGTGGTCATTGGATTGAGTGGAGGAATTGATTCTGCATTGACGGCCACCATTGCCGTTGATGCCCTGGGGTCAAAGAGAGTCGTTGGGGTGTTCCTTCCCTCCCAATACACCTCTCTGGAAAGTGATCAGGATGTTCATTCTTTGGTAAAAAATTTAAATATTCGTTTTATTCAGATTTCCATTCAAAACCTTTTTCGAGAATATACCAAAACCCTGAAAAAAACCTTTGGAGGGATTCCGAAAGAGATTACAGAAGAGAATATCCAAGCCAGGATTCGGGGAAATCTTTTAATGGCTCTATCTAATAACTTTAAATGGTTGGTCCTTACCACCGGAAATAAAAGTGAAATGAGTGTGGGCTATGCAACCCTCTATGGGGATATGGCAGGTGGTTTTGCGGTCATCAAGGATGTTCCCAAAATGATGGTATACCGGTTGGCTCGATATCGAAATGGACCACATGGGGGGCTTATCCCACAGTCCACAATCAAAAAAGAACCCTCTGCTGAATTAAAACCGAATCAAAAAGATGTGGATTCATTACCTCCGTACCGGATATTGGATCCCATTTTAAAAGCCTATGTTGAAGAAGATCTTTCTTTTTCAGAAATAGTCCAATTAGGGTTTGATTGGAAAACCGTTAGAAAAGTGATCGATCTTGTGGATAATAGTGAATACAAAAGAAGGCAAGCCCCACCTGGAATTAAAATTACCCCCCGGGCCTTTGGAAAGGATCGAAGGATGCCCATTACAAACCGATATAAAGATAGGGGCAAAATCCCTTGATCCAAATTTAAAGGAAAATCACAGGATGAATAGGTAGAGGTTTTTTATTTATTTTGTGTTTCCCTATTTAATTAAATTAGGTTTTTTTATTTAAAATAAGAGTCGTCCTTTGGGTTAATAGTTGAAGTTGACTAAATTCCTTTTTTCTTATATATTTAAAGGACTTTTAAGTTTTAGCAATATCTGAAATATATTAAAAATGCCTGCTAAATTCCAAATATGGAGGTTTAAAGTTTTTGACTTTTCATAGCGTTGAAGACGTGCTTAAAGATACCCGCCAAGGAAAAATGATCATCATGCTTGATGATGAAGACCGAGAAAATGAAGGGGATCTTGTCATGGCTGCTGAAAAGGTGACTCCAAAAATCATTAATTTTATGGCCCTTCATGGGCGGGGATTAATCTGCCTCACTTTGACATCAGAAAGAGCAGAGGAACTTCAATTACAATCCATGGCTCAAGAAAATACGGCATCCTACGGGACTGATTTTACGGTCTCAATAGATGCCAAAGTTGGGGTCACAACAGGAATTTCCGCAGCGGATCGAGCCAAAACAATTCTGACTGCCATTGATCCAAAAACCAAACCGGCTGATTTATTGAGGCCCGGGCATGTTTTCCCCATTCGGGCGAAAAAAGGTGGGGTTTTGAGGAGGGCAGGCCAGACGGAGGGTTCGGTGGACCTGGCGAAATTAGGCGGGTTGTACCCCGCTGGTGTAATCTGTGAAATTATGAATGAAGATGGGACAATGGCCCGGTTACCCCAGCTTTTTGAATTTTCAAAGAAGCATGGGTTAAAAATGACTACGGTGAAACATTTGATTGAATTTCGAATGAAAAATGAATCCTTTATTCGAAAAGAGGCTTCCGCTTTTTTACCAACCGAATATGGTGATTTTAAAGTGGTTGTATTTAAAAATGAAATCGATGGGGGTTCCCATTTGGCCCTGGTGAAGGGAAAAATTCGGGGGGGGGAAGGGACCTTGGTTCGTGTCCATTCTGGTTGTTTGACGGGAGATGTTTTAGGTTCAAAAAGGTGTGATTGTGGTGATCAATTGCATAAGGCAATGCAAATGATTGAGAAAGAAGGGCGGGGTGTATTGCTTTACCTCAATCAAGAAGGCCGGGGAATTGGTTTGTTGAACAAGTTAAAAGCCTATCAATTACAGGATGAAGGCAGGGATACGGTTGAGGCTAACCTTGAATTGGGTTTTAAACCTGACCTCCGCGATTACGGAATTGGGGCACAAATTTTAGTTAGTCTTGGGTTAAAAAAAATAAAATTGATTACCAATAACCCTAGAAAAATTGTTGGGGTTGAAGGATATGGTTTAAAGGTAGTCGAACGGATTCCAATCGAAATGCCTCCCCATGATCGAAATGTTCGGTATTTGAAAACTAAAAAGATGAAATTGGGTCACCTCCTAGAGCAGGTTTAACTTTTAAAAATAATTTGAATTATGGGAAGAATTTAAGCGGAGAACCGTGTGGCACGAGAAATTCGTATTGGTATAGTGGCCAGTCGGTTTAATGATTTTATTACCGATCCCCTTTTAAAAAATGCTGTAACCGCTCTCAGACAGAAGGGAGTGAAGCAGAGTCATATTGAAGTGGTTAGGGTTCCCGGTGCCTTTGAAATTCCAATTGTGGCAAAAAAACTTGCACTTTCAAACCGCTTTGACTCTATTTTGTGCCTGGGTGCCATCATCCGGGGTGAGACACCCCATTTTGATTTTTTGAGTGCGGAGGTTTCTCGAGGGATAGGGCAGGTTTCTTTAGAGGTGGGCATTCCGGTTATCCATGGTGTTTTGACAACCAATACAGTAGAGCAGGCCATCGAACGCTCAGATTCAAAAAGGAAAAACAGGGGGGAAGAAACCGCCTTATGTGCCTTGGAAATGGCGACACTAATCAAAGTTTTTAAATGAAAAATTCCATTTTACGCTGGAAATTAACTTAATCGGGTTTAAGTAACGGAGAGTTGTTGATGATCAGTTCACGTAGAAGGGGAAGGGAATTAGCCCTTCAAATGTTGTTTCAATGGGATTCGGTTCAAAACTCCTCCCCCCAAAGCATTTTCGAAGCATTTCAGGTCCAAGGGGCTTCCGAAAATGTGGAAGGGTTTGCAAAGGTTCTTGTAAAAGGGGTTATTGAGCACCGCTCTGAGATTGATCAGATCATTCATAAAAATGCGGAGCATTGGACCCTGAATCGAATGCCGATTGTGGACCGAAATATTCTCCGTTCTTCAATTTTTGAACTTCTTTATTTAGATGAAATTCCGGCAAAAGTCACATTGAATGAAGCCATTGAGGTGGCAAAACGGTTTGGTTCTGAGGACTCGGGGAAGTTTGTGAATGGGGTGTTGGATAATATTTTACAAAAAAACGAACGGCTTTTTCAAAAGTTAAAATCTCAGGAATTCCAAAATAAAAAAATTAATATTTAAGGTAAAAAAAGTTTTATCCCTAGAGTTTGGCCAGGCAGTTTTGAAGCCATGAGGTTAGCAAAATTACTATAGAATAGGTTTAACCAATTAGGCGAAGGGTTTAGATGTGATTAGCCGTTATACACTGCCCGAAATGGGAAAAATTTGGGATATTCAGAAACGCTTTGAGACTTGGTTACGCATTGAAATTCTTGCCTGTGAGGCCATCTCGCAGCTGGGTTTGATTCCAAAGGAAGCGGTTCAGACCATTAAAAGAAAAGCGGTTATAGATGTAGACCGAATTTTGGAGGTGGAAGCAGAGACCAAACATGACGTCATCGCATTTGTAACCTCAGTGGCTGAATCCGTTGGGCCTGAGGGTCGTTATATACATTACGGTTTAACCTCTTCGGATTTATTAGATACCTCCATGGCTTGCTTACTGAGGGAAGCGTCGGAACGGATTATCGGGGGTTTAAATGAATTGCTTGAGGTATTAAAAGAAAGAGCCAAAGAATTTAAACAAACCGTTATGATCGGCCGGTCCCATGGCATCCATGGGGAACCCATCACTTTTGGTTTTAAATTGGCCATTTGGTATGAAGAGACACAAAGAAACCTCGAAAGAATGGAAAAGGCTAAGGAAGAAATTTCGTACGGAAAAATTTCTGGATCCATGGGGACCTTTGCCCATCTGCCTCCATTCGTAGAGGAGTATGTTTGTAACCAAGTTGGGTTAAAACCGGCCCCCATTTCGAATCAGGTGGTTCAGAGGGACCGTCACGCCCAATTTATGACTACCTTGGCCATCGTTGCAAGTAGTTTGGATAAATTTTCAACTGAGATTCGTCATTTGCAGAGAACGGAGGTTAGAGAGGTAGAGGAATTTTTTTCTGATACACAAAAGGGTTCTTCCAGTATGCCTCACAAACGAAACCCGATTGGGAGTGAAAATATTTCAGGGTTAGCCCGTTTGGTTAGGTCCTATTCGCTTGCTGCATTGGAAAATATTCCTCTTTGGCATGAACGAGATATAAGTCATTCCTCTGTGGAACGGGTCATCCTGCCGGATGGAACCATTTTGGTAGATTTTATGATCCAGCGCTTTATCAATCTATTAAAAACGCTTGTGGTATTCCCCGAACGGATGGCAAAAAACTTGGATTTGACTGGAGGTTTAATTTACTCTCAACGTTTTTTGCTAGAATTAACTCAGAAGGGAATCGAACGCGAACAAGCATACGGTTTGGTTCAAAAGTATTCAAGGGAGTCCATGACAACAGGGAAGCGTTTTGATCAACTGGTGAGGAAAGATCCATTGATCCAAAAACATTTTAATCAAAAAGAAATTGACGGATGTTTTGCTCCTGACTTTTATTTGAAACATATTGACACTATTTATAAAAGGGTTTTTGATTAAAACCTGCTTTACCCTTTTTTATTTTTAAGGAAAAATACACATTTATATACTGACAATCTTTCAGGGGATCCCGTAAATATTTTTGAAAATATGGAATTTATCAATTGAGGAATCCCTCAGCCAAACGAGGGAATTCTTAAAACCGATTGGAACGTAACTGATTATTATTTGCCCGCCATGCCTCTCCAGTAAAATGAGGAGAGTTCCCTGGGCATTCTGTTTTTAATAATGATGGCCAAATTCGCATGAAAGCCCGTGTATATGTCACTCTTAAAGAGGGGGTTTTAGATCCTCAAGGAAAAGCCATCGGAAATGCTCTGGGTAGCCTTGGGTTTAAAAACGTTAAAGATGTTCGTGTGGGAAAATTTTTTGAAATAGAGCTGGTTGGTATTAATGCCTCGCAGGCCGATTCTCAGCTTAAAGAAATGTGCGAGAATTTATTGGCCAGTACAGTAATTGAAGATTTTAGATTTGAAATCATTCAGGGTTAGATTCCGGGTTTTTAATCCTTTGTGATATAATTAAATTGCAAAAGAATCGGCTTGATTTCGCTTTAAAAAGGAAAAAACTCCCCAATGAGTCTTGAAGGTCGTCTAGAGGATTTAGGCCTACCGGATATTTTTCAAATTATTGGACTCAGCAAGAGATCAGGCGTTTTGACAATTATCAGAAAGGAAGGATCCGGACGCCTCGTTTTTCATGAAGGTCAGGTTGTTTTTGCCAGCTCTGATCGTTTAGGGCGATTGGGGTACAGCTTGGTCAGAAAAAACTTGATTTCGAATGAGGATTTGGAAAGTGCGTTGAGGCTCCAAAAGGCCAAATCCCTTAAAAAGCCAATAGGAACTATTTTATTGGAAATGGGTTTGATAACTCAAGACGCTTTAGAAGGAGAAATTCGAAATCATATTCTTTTGGTTGTCAGGGATCTTTTGTCATGGGAAAAAGGTTCGTTTCATTTTGAACTGGGAAAAGTAATTACTGAGGATATTGTCTTCAGTGGGGGAATGAATACAGATTTCTTGTTATTGGAAGGGGCTCGTCTCCAGGACGAGGAAAAAGAGAGAGGAGGGGGTGGGGGCTTTCCCTCTGAGCCCACTCCAGAAAAATCTGTTTCACCAATGGGGTCTCTACCTCCTTTTTCTCCGACCCCTGAAACGGAAGAATTCCATCCTGTAGCTTCCCCGGGTCCAAACCCGATCCAACCCCTCTCAATGAGTCCTTCCAAAGGCCCTTTTACCCCCTCAAAACCCCTGTATTCCCCTGTAACTCCTTCAGAAATTCCCCTGTCAGATCCACCCATTGGGGCCAAGAAAAACAGAAAAGATTTAGTTCTTCTGACCTCAATGATTGAAGAGTTATCCGGGCCTTCGACCAGTAGTGAAATTACATTATTGGTTTTAAGATATGCAAGTGAACTGATGAATCGTGCGGTTGTTTTCTTGGTTCGAAAGGATGATATCATGGGGTTGGGGCAATTTGGGGTGGTGCTCAAAGAAGGGGGAGAAAATGAAAAGGTCCGAAGTATCCTTATCCCCCTAGAGGGACAATCGATTTTTAGGGATGTGGTTCACAAAAAAATTTCTTATAGAGGTCAGGTGGATCAAGGCCACTGGGATTCTTATTTACTGGAACAATTAGGGGGGGGCAAACCCTTAGAAGTATTTGCTGCCCCTTTAATGAGCGATGGAAAAGTAATTGCCATTTTATATGGGGATAATTTGCCCAAACAAGAACCTATTATGGAAACAGAAGGTTTAGAAGCATTTATTCGGGTAGCCGGGTTTGCCTTTGGGAAGGCTTTTTTAGAGCGTAAATTGCACGAATCCAAATCCTGAGGAACCCCTTAACAGGGGCCGGAGATTCCTCCCAAATGAGTTTCACACAGAAGGAAAGCTTATGCCAAAAAAAGTATTGGTGATTGATGATTCGGCAACCATCCGTTCGATGATTTCAAATTCCATAGAAGAAATTGGGGATTTTGAGACATTGGAGGCCAGTAACGGATTTGAGGCCCTCAAAATGCTTCCTGCAACCCTGTTTGATTTAATCATTACGGATATTAATATGCCTGAAATAAATGGTTTGGAAATCGTTAATTTTGTCCGAAACCATCCGGTTTATCAAAAGATTCCCCTTATCATTGTAACAACGGAACAAGGCGAAGAAGACCGGAAAAAAGGAATTGAATTGGGAGCCACAGAGTACGTTACCAAACCATTTGATCCCGAAGAGTTAAAAAAGATTGTTTTAAAAGTAATGGAAGAACCGCTTTCATAAATTTTGAAAAATTTCTTTAATAAACCTTGTTAGGGGTATCAGAATGAGTGAGAAAACCCAAAGTGCTTCGATAAAAGAATTTGTGGCGGAAGCAGAAGAGATTTTGGAGGGACTAAATCAAAATTTATTGGCTATGGAGGCAATTCCAGACCGATCGGTTGTAAAGCCGGAAATAATTAATGCCATTTTTAGAGGTGCCCATACCTTGAAGGGGATGGCAGGGATGGTGGGACTTGAACAAGTTTCTATTTTGAGTCACAGCCTTGAGGATTTGTTTGATAAAGTAAGGATGGGGCGTCAAAAGGTAAGCGATGGTTTGGTAGATGTGCTTTTTGAGGGGGTTGAAATTCTAAGGAGTCTTGTGGAACTGGCCTCCAAAGGGAAAAGTAACAAAATTGATACTTCCGTATTAATTCAAAAAATTCAAGAAATTTCTTGTGGGGAAAAAGGACAAACCAGCGATCAAATTTTGGAAAAGGCCGGGGTTGACCCTGAAATTTTAAAAGTCTTGACTGAGTATGAAACCCATCGATTAATTGATAATATTCAGAGGAAGATCCATTTATTTGAAGTCGTTTCCGTTTTTAAATTGGAATCATTTGATCGTGAATTAACCCTTCTGAATTCTAAAATTCAGTCTTTGGGTGAAATTATTACCAACCTTCCCAACAGTGATTTTGCCAATGCCGAGGGGATACAATTTAGATTAATTGTTGGGAGTAGTCATGACTATTCCTCAATTTCAAAGGCCCTAGAAGATGCTGGTGTTCAAATTAAAGAGATCCAGTATGGATTAGAAGGACCATCTGAAAAAGGCCTAAAAGAGACCACATCCCATTTCTCTACGGGGGACCAAAATGAAGGAGACAAGGAGGTTCAGCCTGAGGCCGGTCAAACGGTTTCTCTTAAGAGCCTGAGTCAAACCATTCGGGTTGATATCAATAAATTGGATGGCCTTTTAAATGTGGTTGGGGAACTGGTTTTAACCAAAGCCGTCATTCAACAAATTGCAAAAGATTGGGTGATGGAAAGAGGGCTAACCGGGTTAGCCGGAGAACTACAGAAAACAGTGCAAATATTAGACCGACGGGTCACGGACCTGCAAGAGGGTTTGGTCGAAGTGCGAATGATTCCAGTGGGTCAAGTTTTTGATCGCTTGATTCGTGTTGTACGAAAAATTTCAAAAGAAATCGGAAAAGAAATAGATTTGCAAATTTCAGGGGAAGAAACGAAATTAGACAAATTAATGATTGAAGAAATTGCCGACCCCTTGATGCATATTATTCGAAATTCCATTGATCATGGAATTGAAAACCGGGAGGAGCGTCGGGCTTCAGGAAAACCGGAAATTGGGAAAATTCGATTGAATGCAATTCAGAAAGGGAATAATGTGGTTATTGAGGTTTCCGACGATGGCAAGGGAATAAACAGGGAAAAAGTTTATCAGACCGCTCTTAAAAAGGGCCTGGTTGTCGAGAATAAGGAATACAGTGATAGGGAAATTTTAAACTTTCTTTTTGTTCCTGGTTTTAGTACTAAAGAGATCGTTACTGAAATCTCTGGTCGGGGTGTAGGCTTAGATGTGGCTGCTAAGAATATAGCAAAGCTGAGTGGTATAGTAGATGTTGAGTCGGAGTTTGGTATTGGAACTACCTTTTCCATTACCCTCCCAATCACCCTGGTAATCATTCAGGCATTGATTGTTAAAGTAGAAAAGGAGGTTTTTGCAATTCCTCTTAATTCTGTTCTTGAAAGCCTTAGAATTTCCCCTTTAGATATTAAGACGGTTAAAAGAAAAGAGGTTATTTATTTGCGGGATCGAACCCTTTCATTGGCCCGGCTAGATGTTATTTTTAACCTGGTCCAGGGGGAAAAGAATCAAGAGAACTTATATGTTATTGTAGTGGGAATTGCTGAAAAAAAGATTGGTTTAGTGGTGGACGGGATAGAAGGACAACAGGAAATTGTCATTAAAACGATTGGGGAATTTTTAAAAGGAGTAAAGGGCATTGCAGGTGCAACGGAATTGGGAAACAGAAAAACGATTCTGGTTCTGGATGTCGGAAATTTAATTGAAGAATCCAGTAAAGGGGAAACTCAAAAAATAGAGCAATCCACTGAAAAATAAGCAAAAGGGAATTTTTATAATTTTAAAGATTTTTTTCAACAATCAGGACCTTTGGGGGATTGGGCTACTTTTTTAGTAATTTCTAAATTTTATAAAATGATTATCATGGCTCTACCTTTTGGGACTGACGAATTTTGTTCACATTATTAAATTTTGTACACCTGATATTTTCTTTCCGACGAACACCTTCCATTTAAAAAATTATAACCTATTGTTTTAAATATTGTTTTTGGTTTTAAGGTTCCCAAAAGCATTGGCATATTGTTTGCTTATTTTTAAGGGGAATCTACAACAACCCTGTGGATTGTTTTAATGACCCATCTTATGAAGGTATTGGAAAATCAGACATACGGCCCCAAAGATATTTGCAATAGGGTAGGAATATCCAACCGGCAATTGGAATATTGGGTATTAATTGGAGTGGTTGAACCTCTCTCAGAACCCCATGGGGTTAAGGTTTTCAGAAGGTTTACACAAGAAGATTTAGAAATACTTCTTCAAGTTAAAAAATTAACTGATGAGGGGGTGTTGGTAAGTCGGGCGGCTGAAAAGGTAAAAAAGGAAAGAAAAAAGGAGGAACCCTTATAGCGGGTTCACCCATTTGGCAGGGTAAGAATGAAGAATCAAAAAACATTTCCTGGTAAACAGAAATCGGAAAAAAATAAAAAAAGAGTGAAAAACAGAAGGACTTTAAGAAAAAGTGAACAAAAAACTGGTTCGAAAAAAAATACAAGTAGAATGGGAGATCCAACACCGACCAGGGACCCCACGATTCAAGAGGAAAAAGATTCGAGTTACTTAGTTGAATCAAAATTAAACGAAAAAAAAACAGAGAAAGTCCAATTGGAAGAAAATGAAGAATCTAATGTTACTATCTCCTCTCATGAACCCATTAAAGATAAGAGTTCCTGCTCCCGAGGTAATTCTGTAATGATGGAACCTTTGAAAAAATATTTTGCTCACACCCATGTTTCAAAAGAAGGGAAAATGGGGTTACCAGATCATGATGAGGGGTGTGAAGGAAAACATGAATTTGAACAAGGGGATGAGGGTTTTTACCTCAGAGAGTACCTTGCATTTATGTTATCCGGGGAGGAATATTCCGTCGATATCATGATGATTAAAGAAATAATAAAACCCGTTGAATTTACACACGTTCCCCGAGCCCCTGAAATTATCATGGGAATTATTTCCCTGAGAGGAACCATTTTGCCCATTTTAAATTTAAGGAAAAAAATGGGTTTAATAGATTTTCCCGTAAATCGTCAAGCACGAATTGTTGTGGTTTCATCTGAAAAGGGATTGGTGGGTTTGTTGGTGGATTCGGTTACTGGAGTGGTTAGAATGTCTGAGCCTGATATTGAACCTCCCCCTTCGGTGTTGAATGAAGTTGAAACGGTTTTTATAAAGGGGGTTGGTAAGTATCGGGACCGGTTTATTATTTTTATGGATATCAATAAGGTTCTTTCTGGTGACTTTTCTCCTTCTGCAGAAGGAAAGGTAAGCGTTTAACCCTTAAAGGCGCGGGGAATGATAATAATCGAGTATTTAGGAGGATAGGTAATGGCAGAAACTAAAAGCATGTCTTCCCCCTCCACCGTTCAGGTTGTTGATTTTATTAATGGCAATGATGAATATGCGATAGAGATTCAATATATTATTGAAATCATAAGTTTTCGGGATCCTGCAACGGTTCCCGGTTCCCCCGAATTTGTTGAGGGTGTGGTGGATCTTCGAGGACAGGTGATTCCCGTTATCAACTTAAAAAAAAGATTAGGAAAAAAAAGGGAGATTGATTCAAAACCAGGCCATATTCTGATTATCAAATTAAAGGATATGTTAATTGGAATATGTGTTGAAAAAGTTTTGGAAGTGACCCATATTCCCATTGAGAAAATTCAAAGTACACAGGACATTTTGAAGGGAGGCGATGTCAATTATGTAAAAGGGTTTTGTAAGGTTTCCAACCGTCTTCTTCTTTTATTGGATGTCACTCTGATTTTATCCGATCAGGAAAAAGAACTGTTAAATAGAGGATAAATGAAAGTTTTTAAGTTGTTTTTAATATTTCCTGTGAAGGGATAGAAAATTTTCCTAGGTAAAACCGGTGGGTAAACCAGAGATTTAAAGGAGCTCCTTTACCCATTTAAAATGAAAGAAAAAACAGCAGAATTTATTTTTTTAAAAACTATAGCCTAGAGGATTAACATGAACATACAATGTCCAAACTGTAAATCAAATTTTGATTTAGAAATATATTTCACTTCAAATGGCTCATCGGTTGATGCCGTTTGTGGCCATTGTAATGCAAAATTAAATTTATCCTTAACGGTAAAGGTTGAAACCGGAGAGGTCTTTTCCAACCAGCGAGCATCTTCAGAAACCGTTTTTTCGGAGGGAGCGAAACCACCCCTTTCCCAGGACAGGGGAACACCATTTAAAAAAGAGAAGGTGCTAGTGGCTATCGAAGGAGATACCAGCCGACAAGCCATTGTGGGTAACTTAACCCGGGCCGGTTTTCCCGTATTGGAAGCTGCCGGGGGTCGTGATGCCCTTGATCTATTACAAAAGGAGAAACCCGCTGTGGTGTTATTAGATGTGGGGTTACCACAAATGTTTGGATTTGAGTTGTGTGACATTATAAAAAAATCCCCATTACTCAAGGAAATAGGGGTAATCCTGGTTGCCTCCATTTATGATAAAACCCGTTATAAGCGACAACCCAGTACCCTCTATGGTGCAGATGATTTTATTGAAAGGCATCAAATTGAAGAGGAATTGGTTTCAAAAATTAATCAATTAATAAAAAATGAGAAAAATAAGGAAAAAAAATCCATATCTGAATCTGATCCGATTGAGCAATCTCCGAAAAAACCCATTGAGAGGGGGAACATTTCCCAAAGTACCGATCAGTCATTTGAAGTAAAGCCTATGGAGGAATTGCATCCAGGGATTAAGAGTAATTTACCCGTTTCACCCGGGGAAAACGGCCTTTCTAAAAAAGAAGGTATAGTTTTATCGCCGGAAACATCCATAAAGGGTGAGAATTTGCATCCTTTAAAAGGAAATGCTTTCCCTCACGAAATTACCCTTAGCGAACCCGCAATGAAGGCTTGCACTTCTGCTGTTACCGAAATCCCTCAAAAGGAGGAAAGAAAAGACAATTCTTCTGTTCACGATGGGGCCCGGCGTTTGGCCAGAATTATTATTTCGGATATTGCCCTTTATAACCAAAAGAATGTCGAGGCAGGCTTACAAAAGGGTAAATTTTCCGAGGTTTTAAAAAGTGAATTAGAAGAAGGTAAAAAACTTTACCAAGAGCGTGTTTCTCCAGAAATATTCAATTCCACTGATTATTTTGAGGAGGCCATCCAGGAATTTATTGCCAAAAGAAGAGCGAAGGTAAAATAAGGAATTTGATTTGATGGAAGAAATTTTAAAAAAATACCAGGAAAGCGAAATTGAAAAACGGTTAGAAACCATTAAGGGATGGGAACAGGAAAGGGAAAACTGCGCTATTCCCTGGTTAATTTTTGCTTTAGGGGACCCGGAATGGCGCGTTCGGAAAGCGGCCAGCTCTGCCTTACTTCAATTTGACCGTGATGTGGAATTGGTTGAAGCTTTAATTGGAGCCTTAAAAAATGAAAAGAACGCGGGTTCTCGAAATGCTGCCGTTGAAGTTTTGACGCATTTTGGGCATTTTTCTGTCTTCCCTTTGATGAGTATTTTTCGTGAAGTAGACCATGATGTTAAAAAATTTATTTTGGATATTTTAGGAGATATCGGTGATCCAAGAGCGACCCAATTTTTTGTAAAAGCGCTTAATGACAAAAATGAAAATGTCCGTTTAGCTGCGGTAGAGGCCTTAGGAAAATTTAAAGATAATCAGGTTGTCCCCAATTTAATATCTCTTTTAGAGTTTTCCAGTCCACTTTTAAATTTTACTATTGTGAGGTCCCTTGAATTGATCGGCGATTCTCGCGCTCTGGACCCACTGGTTTCTATGATGAATAAAAAAGGCCTGGAAAAAGTGGTTCTGGAAGCATTGGGAAGTTTTGGGGATTTAAGGGCGCTTAATCCTATTCTTTCATCCTTGCAAGGTGGGGGGAAATCAATTAAAAAATGTGCGGTTCGCAGTCTCCTAAAACTGAGCACTAAAATTTCCAAACACCAAGAAATATTGATTACCAGTCGTCTGAGAGAAATTTATTCACAGGGACTCGGCCATTTTTTAATGGAAGCCCTGGAAGACCCAGATTTAAAAATTAAAAGTGGGGCCGTTAAGATCTTTGGGTGGGTACGGGAATTTAAGGCAATAACGAAATTAATTCCCTTTTTAGAAGGAGACCTGAGAGATGTGGTGGTGGAAACGTTTATTCATTTGGGAAGGGAAGCCGTAGACGTCCTTATCATTGATATTTCAAGATACCCAGAGAAGGTCCGAGAGGAAATTGGTTTTGTCCTTGGAGAAATCGGGGATCGCCGAGCGGTTTCCGCTTTGATTCAGCTATTAGAGGATCCCGTGGGGCATGTTCGCCAATCGGGTGCGAATTCCCTTGGAAAATTAGGTGATCGAAACGCGGTTAGGCCTTTGATTAGAACCCTGGAGGACCCCTATCCCAATGTTCAGGAAGCAGTTCTTGAAGCCTTACTACTCATCGGGGGAGAGCAGGTGGTTCAATCCTTAAAGGGCATGGTTCATCATGATTCCCCAAGAATGAGGTGTCATGCCATTACCCTTTTGGGAAAATTGGCTCCCATGGAAAACCAGAATGAAATTTTTATGGCTTTGAAAGACGAAAACCCTGATGTTCGTAAAACCGCGATTACCGCCTTGGAAGGAATGCGCACAGAAGAGTCTACCTTGTGTATCCTGGGGGCTTTGGGGGATGAGGAACCCCAAGTTCGCCTATGTGCCCTAAATGTTCTTTTTCAGAATAATAAGGAGAATTGGGTTAAACATATGGCACCTTTAGCCAAAGATGAAAACATTTGGGTAAGGGCCTCCATTGCCAGGGGATTGGGGCATTTTGGGAAAAAAGGGAAACCTCTTCTTTTGGATTTACTAAACGATAAAGTTGGGGTGGTCCAGATTGCAGCCATGGAAGCTTTAGGTAAAATTCAAGAGACATCTGTTGTTCCTCTCATTTTGACAAAGGTACAGACAACGGATCCCGATATTAAGGTTGCCGCCATTGATTCTTTAGGGTGCATTGGGGACCCCAGTGTTAAAGAGTCTTTGAGGATTTTTTTAAAAGATACTCATTGGAACGTGCGAGCCGCTACGGCAAATGCTTTAGGAAAACTCAAAGATGCGGCGGTTCGTGAGTCTCTTTTGCGATTGGCCAATCACGATCAAGACTCCTTAGTTAGACAGTCTGCCAGGTTTGCTTTGGATCAAATTCAAGAAACCTAAGAAAAAATTTTTGAGATTATTAAAAAATAATGCAAAATATCATTGAACTGTCTAATGATGTCTATAAACTTCTCCGAGATATATTTTATGACCATTGTGGAATATTTTATGATGACAAATCTAAATATTTTTTAGAAGGGCGACTTCAAAACCGATTGCAAAAGCACCAATTTCACAATTTCAAGGATTATTACTATTTTTTAAAATATGACAGGAAAAAAGAGGAAGAGTTGGCCTATGTTATTGATCTCTTAACCATTCATGAAACTTATTTTTTTCGTGAAGAACGCCAACTGAAGGTTTTTTCTGAGGAAGTACTTTCGGAATTAGAGAAAAAGAAGGAAGATCGAAAAACCTTAAGGATTTGGAGTGCCGGTTGTTCTACGGGAGAGGAGCCGTATACCTTGGCCATGTTGATTATGCAGGAAGGTTATTTCCGGGATTGGAAGGTTGAAATTTTTGCAAGCGATATAAGCCAGCGGGTTTTACAAAGTGCACGCCGTGGAATTTATCAGCAACATTCGTTTCGATGTACAGACCCCTTTTTTGTGAAAAAATTTTTCCATAATGAAAACCATGGTTTCCGAATATCTGATGACGTTAAAAAGTATGTAACGTTTTTGTGTGTTAACCTCTTGGATATCAATAAATTGGCATTTATCAACACTATGGATATTATATTTTGTAGAAATGTAATAATTTATTTCGACCAAGAAGCAAAACGTAAAGTGATTGAGACGTTCCATCGAAAATTAAATCGCGAGGGGTATTTATTTTTAGGACATTCCGAGTCTTTGTTGAATATTTCTACTGATTTTGCCTTGCGCCATTTTAAGCATGATATTATTTACCAAAGGGGATCCTAAAAAAATGGATGGAAAGACAAAAATTAAAGTTTTAGTTGTTGACGATTCTGCTTTCTATCGCCAATCCATTATTTCCATGTTAAAGGCTTTTCCCGATATTGAGGTAATTGGTAGTGTGGCCAATGGGCATGAGGCCATGAGATTTGTTTTAAAAGAAAAACCAGATGTGATCACTCTGGATTTAGAAATGCCGGAAATGGATGGTTTTACCTTTCTCAGGTGGCTGATGCGAAATGCCCCGATTCCTGTTTTGGTGATTAGTTCCCAATCCGAGGCCGCAAGTGTATTTAAAGCCCTTGAGTTAGGGGCCGCCGATTTTATGGCAAAGCCCACAAAAAAAGCCTCCCTAGAAATAATGAATTTACAGGCGGAGCTTCGTCTCAAAATTGGTACCATAGTAAAAATTCCACCTGAAAAAATGAAAGTTCGGATTCAAGCACCCAGCCGGTTTTCCGGAGAGAGAATGGAGGCTAAAGTTTCAAGAGGATCATCTTACCGAAATTCAGTTGATCTCATTGCTATTGGTGCATCAACAGGAGGACCTCCCGCCATCCAAGCCATTATCACCATGATCCCAAAGGATTTTTCAACCCCGATCGTAATTGCCCAGCATATGCCACCTGTTTTCACCCATTATTTTGCGGAGCGATTGGATCGAATATCGCAATTAGAGGTTAAGGAAGCTGAACCCGGGGATATGGTAGGACCTGGGCGTGTATTAATTGCTCCTGGGGGTTCCCATATGGTTTTTGAACGAACGGGTGATTGTATTTTTGTTCGGATTCAACCTCCACAAAAAGGAGATCGGTATGTTCCCTCAATCGATTCATTAATGGCCTCTTCTGCAAATGTTTTTGGGCCTAAAGTTTTGGGGGTTTTATTAACGGGAATGGGTAATGACGGCAAAAAAGGAATGAGGAAAATTAAGGAAGGCGGGGGAATAACAGTGGCGGAGTCAGAAGAAACTGCTGTTATCTACGGAATGCCTAAAGAGGCAATCAAAGATGGAGTGGTGGACCGAATTTTACCCCTGTTGAGTATTCCTGAGTTTATTTTAAGCCGGGTTTCATTAGGGGAAGCAGTGGGGGAAAAGAGTTAGTAATAAAATTTTAAAAATTTCGTGTTTTCTTATTAATTGTTGGGGGACACGCTATTGAGTTTGGAGGGGCGTCCATTTAAAAAAATAATTGATTTTTTGATCGTTTAAGAGGAGTTTATTTTTCACTAATTGATCTCTAAAATCCTTGCTAAGCTTAAAGTGTTATGAATACATAAACCATTTTTTGGTGCTTTTCAGGAGAGTCAGAATATGGACAAGAACGAAAAAGATAGCGAATTAATGCGTAAAGCCGAAGATTTTTTGAGGATTTTTAAAAAAGGAGAAGAATTTACCCAAGAACTTCTCGTAGAAAATGAGCGACTTCGATTTAAAATCTTAAAAATGGAAGAAGAAAATAAGATCCATAACAAAAAAATGGGAGACCCAGAAATAAAAAAACTTCAAGATACCATTCAACAATTAGAAGATGAACGTCAAAAGCTTTTAAACCGTTACAAGGAGGTAGAAGAAGAGAATAAGGATTTTATTACGAAATATGTCGAGGTGGAAGAAGAGAATAATAATCTTGCGAATCTTTATGTAGCCAGTTACCAGTTGCATTCCACATTGGATTACAATGAAGTTTTGAGAATTATTATTGAAATTATTATCAATATGGTGGGTTCGGATCGATTTGGTATTTTCTTGCGGGATGAAGAATCCGATATGCTTTCGATTGCAGCGGCTGAGGGGATTGAAGGGGAAAAAACAAAAAGGGTAAAAATCGGAGAAGGTGTCATTGGTGAAGTTGCAAAAACCGGAGAGAGTTTTTTTGAAGAAGACCTAGAAAATTCAATACACACTTCTGAATTAGATCCCATTGTTTGTATCCCTTTAAAAATTAAAGAACATCTGATTGGGGTTATTGCCGTTTTTTCTTTATTTGAACAAAAAAAAGAGAAATTGACCAGGGTTGATTTTGAGCTTTTTTCCATGCTGGCAGGGCATGCGGCCACTGCTATTTTTAGCTCCAGGCTTTATTCTCAATCTGAACGGAAGCTTTCGACCATACAGGGATTTATCGATTTATTGGGCGGGAAAGTTTAGAAAAATACTGGGGTAGATTTTTTTTGTTAAAAGGTGGAGGGTTTTATGGGTGACATAAATTTTCTAATTGTGGAAGATTCACCAACCATGCGGCAATTAATTTCCTTTAGTTTGAAAAGAATCCGAAATTCCCGGGTTGTAGAAGCCACGGATGGTGTCGATGCATTAAAAAAACTCTCCGAAGGGAAATTTAATCTCATCATTGCGGATATAAACATGCCTCTAATGGATGGATTGAAACTATTGAGTCTAGTTCGAAAAGACCCAAATTATAAACAAACCCCGGTGATAATTGTAACCACAGAAGGAGCCGAGGTGGATCGAGAAAAAGGCCTTAAGTTAGGAGCCAATGCCTACCTTTCCAAACCTATCCAAACCAACGAACTGCTTAAAACTGTAAAAGAACTATTGCAAATTCAGGCTGAATAGGTGTAAAAAACTCTAGTCAGAGAAATTTTCCCGTTTAATAACCTGTTTTAGGCGAATCCATTCCCATTTAAAGCCCAATATAGTATAAAATGGATTTTTTGAAGGAGATGTATTTTGCGCTTTGGAATTCTTAATTTTCCCGGTTCAAACTGTGATCATGATTGTTATTGGGTGGTAAAAAACCTTTTTTCCCAAAATGTGGAGTTTGTTTGGCATAAGGAAACCTCGCTTTCTTCTTTTGATGTGATGATTATCCCCGGTGGATTTTCTTATGGGGATTATTTGCGTTGTGGTGCAATTGCGAGGTTTTCCCCGGTAATGAAGGCTCTTGAAAAATATGTTAAACAAGGGGGGCTGGTTTTGGGGATTTGTAATGGTTTTCAAATCCTTCTTGAATCAGGAATTTTGCCCGGGGTTATGCTCAGGAATCAATCCTTGAAATTTGTGTGTAAGGATGTTTTTTTAAAGGTTGAAAATAACCGAATTCCTTTTACCCGGTCTAACCAGGAAAATGATATCTTAAAACTTCCCATTGCCCATGCGGATGGGAACTATTTTGTCGATTCCAAAACCTTGAAAGAAATGGAAAAGAACCACCAAATTGTTTTTCGATATTGTAATGCCGAAGGAAAATTGTCTGAACCCAGTAACCCTAACGGTTCCCTTCACCATATTGCCGGAATTTGTAATAAGGAGGGAAATGTCTTGGGTTTAATGCCCCACCCTGAAAGGGCGTGTGATCCTCTGTTTCAACAAGTGGATGGCCGAGTCATTTTTGATTCATTAATTCATTCGAGGATTTCCTAATTCGATGAACAAGGTTCGTGAAGATTTAATTAAACAAATGGGGCTGACCGAAGAGGAATATTTGAAAATTTGTGAAATTTTAAGCAGAGAGCCTAATCCCGTAGAGCTGGGCATTTTTTCAGTGATGTGGAGTGAACATTGTAGTTATAAAAGTTCTAAGCGTTTTTTAAAAAAATTTCCAACTCAAGGTGATTGTGTAATTCAGGGTCCAGGGGAAAATGCCGGAGTGGTGGATATTGGGGATGATTGGGTGGCTGTCTTTAAAATTGAAAGTCATAATCATCCCTCTTTTATTGAACCGTTTCAAGGGGCGGCAACCGGGGTTGGGGGAATTCTTCGCGATATTTTTACCATGGGGGCCAGGCCAATTGCCTTATTGAATTCCCTTCGTTTTGGTCCCTTGGAATTACCTAAAAACCGATATCTTTTTAATGGTGTTGTTAGTGGAATTGCCAGTTATGGAAATTGCATTGGAGTTCCCACGGTGGGAGGAGAAATTTATTTCAACGAGATCTATTCAAAAAATAATTTGGTAAATGTCTTTTGTTTGGGAATTGCAAGGAAAGGCAATATTATTCGGGGAAGAGCGGATGGGATTGGTAACCCTATAATGTATGTAGGGTCAAAAACGGGAAGAGATGGAATACATGGGGCCACCATGGCTTCAGAGTCATTTGGGTCCCAGTCCAATCAAAAAAAACCCATGGTCCAAATTGGGGATCCCTTTACTGAGAAACTCCTTTTAGAGGCCTGTTTGGACCTTATAGAAAAAAAATTATTGGTTGGGATACAGGACATGGGTGCTGCTGGGTTAACCAGCTCAAGCATTGAAATGGCGGGGCGATCGGATAACGGAGTTCGATTGGATGTTTCCCTTGTCCCGAAACGTGAAGAAGGAATGACCCCTTATGAAGTTATGCTATCAGAATCACAGGAAAGAATGCTTTTGGTTGTAAAAAGTGGGAAAACAAAAGAAGTCGAGAATATTCTCGGAAAATGGGACCTGGAGGCGGTGGTGATTGGGGAGGTCATAGCTGAAAAACGGATATATGTGATGGAGGGCGATCGAAAGGTAGCGGATATTCCGATTCACGGTTTAATTGATGATGCCCCCGTCCTTGAACGCCCTTTGGCTCCCCCTCCTTTTTTGGATCAACTTCAGGCTTTGAATCTAGAAGTTTTGAAAGAACCAGATGATTTCAACGAAATCCTTTTAAAACTGATTGGTTCCCCTTCTTTAGCCAGCAAGCGGTGGGTATATGAACAGTATGACCACATGGTGAGAACCAATACCGTGGTTTTACCAGGAGGAGGGGCCTCAGTCATACGGGTAAAGGGAACCCAAAAGGGATTGGCCTTAACCGTTGATGGAAATAGCCGTTATTGTTTATTAAATCCCTATTTAGGTGGGCAAATTATTGTTGCAGAAGCGGCCCGAAATGTGGTGTGTGTCGGAGCCCGTCCCCTTGCTTTAACAAATTGTTTGAATTTTGGAAATCCAGAGCGGTTAGAAGTAATGTGGCAGTTTGCTTTGGCGGTTGAAGGGATTTCGGAAACCGCACGGCAATTCAAAATTCCGGTTGTGAGCGGCAACGTAAGCTTCTATAATGAAACCCAAGGAGTAGGAATATATCCCACTCCGGTGATTGGATTAGTCGGGCTGATGGAGGATGTTTCACTTTTTACCACCCCCTGGTTTAAGAATGAGGGAGACCTAATACTTCTTTTAGGGAAAACATTGGAGGAGTTGGGCGGGACCGAATATCTGCACCTTGTTATGCATCAGGAGAAAGGCCTTCCCCCTTCCTTGAATCTTTCCTTAGAGGAAAGGGTGCAGCGGGTTTGTTTCAAGGCCATTCAAAATCGTTTGCTTTCATCGGCTCAAGATTGCTCAGAGGGGGGATTAATGGTTGCACTGGCGGAGAGTTGTTTCCTTTCACCGGGACATTTATTAGGGGCGGAAATTAATTTAGAAGCCAGTGGAATACGGCTAGATGCTTTGTTATTTGGTGAAACGCAGTCCCGAATTATCGTTAGTCTTTCTGAGAAAAACCTTGAACCCTTAAAAAACCTCGCAAACTCAGAAGGGGTGCCATGGCAGATTTTGGGTCGTGTAGGTGGAGACCGTTTAACCGTGTATGAGAAAAGTAGAAAAAAAATCCCTTCCCCTGTTATTTCCCAAAGGGTTAATAGTTTGAGGGAAATATGGGAAGGGGCCATCCCTCTATTGCTTGATCAGGGAGGGGCCTCATATGTTTGATAAATTCAAAGAGGAATGTGGTGTTTTTGGGATCTACGGACATCCTGAAGCCGCACATCTTACCTATTTAGGAATTCATGCCCTCCAACACCGTGGACAAGAAAGCGCCGGGATTGTTTCTTTTGATGGCAAAGAATTTTACCAAGAGAAGGGAATGGGTTTGGTTTCAGAAGTTTTTTCTGAGTCCAAATTGCGAAAGCTCATGGGGTATATGGCTGTTGGCCACAACCGGTATTCTACCACAGGAGAAAGTTTTTTAAAAAATGCACAGCCCCTGGTCATGAATTATGCCTTAGGAACCCTGGCCATTGCCCACAATGGGAATTTGATTAATGGGGGAGTCCTTCGGGATGAACTTGAGGCGTATGGTTCGATTTTTCATACCACAGTTGACACAGAAGTCATTATGCATTTGGTGGCGCACTCAAAGGAAAAGGCTCTATTAGGGAGAGTGATTGATGCCTTAAGGCAGGTTCGTGGAGCGTTTTCACTTCTTTTCCTATCCGATGAGGGTTTGATTGCGGTTCGTGATCCCCATGGTTTTCGACCTCTTTCTTTAGGACGCCTAAAGGACGCATATGTGGTTTCATCCGAGACCTGTTCTTTTGATTTAATTGAAGCAGATTTTGTCCGGGATATCGAACCTGGGGAACTCGTCTTAATTAATCGTGACGGAATTTCTTCTTTGAATCCTTTTTCCCCTTCAAAACAGGCGTCATGTGTATTTGAATATGTTTATTTTTCCAGACCGGACAGTATTGTTTACGGGCAAAGTGTCCACAACATTCGAAAACAGCTGGGAAAACAATTAGCCATGGAAAAAAACGTGAATGCCGATTTGGTTATTGCGGTACCGGATTCGGGTGTTCAGGCCGCTCTTGGTTTTGCGGAAGGAGCCAATCTTCCTTATGAAATGGGGTTAATTCGAAGTCATTATGTAGGAAGGACCTTTATTGAGCCCCAACAATCTATCCGCCATTTTGGGGTAAAATTGAAATTAAATGCAGTGAGAAGTGTTATTGAAGGGCAGCGGGTGGTGGTTGTGGACGATTCCATTGTCCGGGGTACCACCGCCAGGAAAATTATTAAAATGATTCGGAATGCGGGAGCGAAAGAAGTTCACGTCAGGATCAGTTCGCCCCCTATTGTTTCCCCTTGTTTTTACGGAATTGATACCCCGCGAAAAGGAGAATTGATCGCTTCCTCTCAAGCGGTAGAAAAAATACGTGATTTTATCACCGCAGATACCCTTGAATATTTAAGTGTAGAGGGTTTGCTCAAAGCAGCTGGTGGTTCCAAAATTGGATTTTGTACAGCCTGTTTTACAGAAAACTATCCCATCCCAATCACTCGGGAAAATAACCAACTGGATTTATTTTAGTTGGCCTTTCTTCATATGACCTTATTACGTCCCGCCCGTTTTGCCGCATAGAGGGCTTCATCAGCGCATCGAATCATATCCTGAAAGTTTTGAATTTTCGGATGAGGAAACCCGGAAACCCCAATGCTGACGGTTATGGAAATAGTGTTTTCCATTCTTTCTAAAAAAGGAAAAGATTCAATGTCACATCGTAAACCTTCTGCAAATTTAAGAGCTTCTTCCTTGTGGGTTTGACACAAAAATAAAATAAATTCCTCTCCCCCAAACCGGGCTGCAACATCATGGGAACGGCATAAGGATTTTAACATGTGAGCAACTTCTTGTAAAACCTGGTCCCCGTTTTGGTGGCCAAAGGTGTCATTAATGGTTTTAAAGTGGTCAATATCCAATAATAGACATGCTAGGGGAAGCTGGAACCTTTGAGCCCGTTGCAGTTCTATGGATAGTCTTTCATTGAAATAACGTCGATTATAAAGTTTGGTCAGATGATCTGTTACCGATAGTTCTTTTAATTTTTGATTCAACTTTTCAAGCTCTTGGTTTTTTTCCTTTAATTCTTCCTGCATCCCCTTCGTTTTCAATAAATTTTTAACCCTTGCCAAAAGTTCACTTTGATCAAAAGGTTTGGTCAAATAATCGCTGGCTCCCATTGAAATTCCTTTGATTTTTGATCTTGAATCCTTTTCGCTAGTTAAAAGAATAAACGGTAGGTCTAGGTACTTTTCATGATTCCTAATTAAGGATAGAAGTTTATAGCCATCCATTTGGGGCATAACCACATCAGAAATGACAAAATGAATTTCGTCTCGTAATAGGATTTCAAGTGCGTTGATCCCATTTTCGGCTTCTAGAATCAGGGAGAAAAAGGAGCATGATTTTAATGAGTTTACGATAGATTCCCTAATCGATGAGGAATCTTCAACGACTAATAAGGTTTTTTCCATGATTTACGAAGGTTTTTGGGTTAAGTTGGTTTAAAGTATAACCCAATTATTATATTTTGCCTAGAAGGGTGTGTTTTTCATAAAAGGGAAACAAGGTTTGATTTTTAGGTTATTTAATTCCTTTATTTTTTGTTCATGGTTAATTAATTTCTTAAAATAGGTAAAATTTAGACATAAATAGTATAAAATTTACACTTTATGTAATTTTTTTTCCTTTACTTTTTTCATTTCACATCCCAAGAAAATAAATTAACAGAAAAAAAGTTATAACTTATTAGTTTTATTGCAATTTAATTAGTATTGGGAAGTTTAATTAATTGGTACAATCCTTGCACCTAAAAGCTAACTATTAAATATAGGAGGAAAAATTATTTAATCTATTCTCCTAGACCATTTAATGAAAGAGGAATCATATGGGAAACGAATTTAAGGTGTTAATTGTTGATAATGACCCATTAATGAAGAGTTATCTTAAAAGTTTTTTAACGTCCTTTGGGTATAAAATTTTTTCGACCCGAAATGGCCCAGATACCCTTTCCGAAGCCGTTTCCATTGACCCCAATCTCATTTTATTTAATCTTCCTTTTGGTTCGAATTCCTTAGAAACGGTAAAGCAATTGAGTAACCATGGAAAAAGAATTCCTGTCATTCTCTTGGCTGACCTACAGCAAATCCCTCCAATCAATCGGAACTTATACGATCGAGATGGAATTGAAGTTGTAAAAAAACCTTTGGATTATCAAGATCTTATTTTAAAGATTGGCAAAGTTTGTAGCTCCCTTCCCCAAGAAGGAATGAAGAAGGAGGAAACTGAAAAACGGGTAAAACCAAAAAATAATCACCCCCACCTTTTAACTGGATCAAGCAGGAAAATGGAGGAGGTTAGGACCGTAATTGACCAGGTGGCCAAAACTGATATTACGGTTTTAATTGGGGGAGAAAGTGGAACTGGGAAGGAGTTGGTTGCCCGAACCCTTTATACCTGTTCCACACGGGTCGATCGCCCTTTTGTGAAGGTATTGTGTGCAGCTATTCCAGACGGTTTATTGGAGAGCGAACTATTTGGGCATGAGAAAGGGTCTTTCACGGGGGCTCATCGCAGTAACCCTGGAAAGTTTGAATTTGCAAATCACGGTACTATATTTTTGGATGAAATAGGTGATATTCCTTTTTCTCTTCAAGCAAAACTTCTTCAGGTTTTACAAGATGGAGAGTTTTCCCGGTTGGGAGGTAATGAAATTAAAGTGGATGTGCGGGTGATTGCGGCAACGAATAAACATTTAGAGGTGGCCGTTCGCCAAGGAACCTTTAGGGAGGATTTATATTACCGTTTAAATGTGGTCAGTATTCACCTTCCCCCCCTGAGAGATCGGAAAGAGGATATTCCGACTTTAACTGAAATCTTTGTTAGAAAGTACGGTCAACAGTTTAACCGTGAAATGAGAGGAATCTCTGACCACAATATGAAACGTTTTTTGGATTACGATTGGCCGGGAAATGTTAGGGAATTAGAAAATATGGTTAAACGAATTGTTATTTTAGGAAATGAAGATGCTGCTGTGAGAAATTACTTCAAGGAAAAAGAGAATAATTTAAATGTTTCTTCTTCAAAGATGGAGGAAAACCTCCCCGAACCGGTTGTTTCTTCCGTTGTTTCGCTGGATTCGTCTAGTTTTTCCCTGAAAAAAACGGGAAAAACCGCTGCCCGTAAAGCCGAATCCGAATTGATTAAAAAAGTTCTACAAGATACCCATTGGAATCGAAAGGAAACGGCCAAAATTTTGGGAATTAGCTATAAAGCCCTTTTATATAAAATTAAAGAGTGCGATTGGGAAGAAAAAAATTAAGGATAAATTAAGATTTCGAATGGGGAAACCCGGTAAAAATTTTTTCGATATTCTTCCCGTAATGAAAAAACGAAAAATTGTATTAGGTACTAGTTGAAGTTTTTCTGAAAATTGGGATTGTTTTTACTTGAGCTGATGGAAGGGCTTTGCCCATTCCAAAGAGAGGAGGGCATGTCGTGTTGGATCGGGTCACACAAACGCTAGATCGTGAGTTTTTTGAATACCTTCTTGATTTAGAAGTTCGAAAAGCAGTTCGATACCTTTACTTTTTTTCCCTCTTGATTATTCAGCCCGACCAAATGAAGAAGGAGGAAGAGCCTTTTCCGTTCTCGGATGATTCTTTGCTCAAAACATTTGCAAACCTTATTCGGGATGAGATTAGGGGAACGGATATTATAGGCCGGATTGCAAACAATAAGTTTTTCTTAATTCTGCATCATGCAGACTATCAAAGCACCTGTCAGATTGGAAACAGAATTAAAGATCGGATACAGGATTATACTTTTATTGTGAAGGTAATGGAGCGGAAGCAAACGATTAGTATCGGAGGGGCCTCTTTTCCAACCCATTCCAATGACATTGAAAGCCTGATTTCAAAAGCAGAGGAAATGTTAGAAAAAGCCCGGGCAGAGGGTGGAAATTTGATTTGTCTTCCCCAAGAATAAAAGAAAATTTTGGCAATAAAATTCAGTCGGTTTTAGGGGGAATATCGGATAAAGAAGGAGTTTTAGGTGAAAAAGGAAAATTTTTGGAAAGAGATGTGGTCCTGTTTCAACCGTTACGAGATGATCATTGCTTGTGTTTTATTCAATCTCCTATTCTCCGGTTGTGTAATGGGGACTTCAAGTCCAAAAAACAGTCAACACCAAGAATTTTTTCAAATAAAAAATCTTATGATCAATGATTTGCCAGAAGTGACCGAGGTGGTGATTCAAGGCGAGGGGCCTCTTTTTTATAGAGCCATCAAAGTTCCAGAATCTCACCAACTGATACTGGAAATTCCAGGGGTTACGCTGGGTAAACACATCAAACCGATGGTAGTTAACCGTGGGGCCGTGTTGGATATTTATCCACGGGAAACCCGAAAACCAAAGGAGGGCGTTCAGTTTGAAATCAACCTAAACCCTTCTGCAACGACTCGGGTGAGAGGTGAAGAAGGAAAAATCATTGTAGAAATTTTTGATTCCAGGTTTTCTGCTACTGATGAGGGTTTCCCTTCCGGGAATGATGGCAATAAATTAGTTTCCCTTGCCCTTTCCACTGAAAATGATTTTCAAAGGGAACACGCATTAGCCGAATCCGGTAAAGATTATTTAATCGGGTCTGAAGATGTTCTCGAAATAATGGTTTGGAAAAATGACGTTCTCTCCAGAACAGTAAAGGTTAGGCCCGATGGGATAATCTCTTTTCCCTTAATTGGGGATGTTTCGGCAGCGGGTTTAAAACCCAATCAACTTCGGGAAAGAATTGCCGGCCTTTTAAAAGAATATATGGAAAATCCCGTGGTTACTGTAATTGTCCAAGAAATCAATAGTTATGTGGTTTATTTGATGGGGGAGGTAGTTAATCCTGGAAAGTATCAGTTGAAAAGCAATGTAACAGTAATACAAGCCTTAGCTCTAGCAGGAGGTTTTACCCAATTTGCGTCCCGAAATAAAATAATTATTTTACGAAAGGGTTATAAAGAGTACCCAGAAACCAAGATCAAAGTAAAATACGATGATATTGTGTCAGGTGGTGAAATGGAAAACATTTTTCTAAAACCGGGAGACACAATTCTGGTGCCATGAGTTTGTTAGAAATTTCCCAATAATCCATGCCTTGGCCTTTATGAGAAACTTTATTTTTTTTATTGGGTTATTTCTTTTTATCTGGGGTTTTTTAATTATGGGAACTTGCGAGATTGTAAAAGGTGAATTGATAGTGGAACCTGCTATGTCGTTCACAGAAACCTTTGATGACAATATATTTTCCAGCGGTTCTGACCGTGAATCTGATTATATTACATCTATATCGCCAACTTTAAGGGTCAGTTACCAGTGGCCTCTTGTGAGCACGGCTTTAACCTATAGAGGAAGTTTGGATGTTTACGCAGACCACTCCCAACTGAATCGTTATAACCAGAATGGGGGGTTGGACTTAAACCTTGATCGGCTCCTTAACCGTTTTAACAAGAGGGGAGAACTAACCTTTACCGAAAGATTTGTCATAACGCCTGATTTACCTGATTATGAGTTAGACCCCGGTGTGGTTACAGGTGAAGATGATGGAACCCAGGTAGGGAGAAACACGGCCTTTCGGAATCATTTTGGAGCAGAATACCGATATCAACTTTCTCGGCGCGCTCAGGCGTCTTTAGAATATACAAATACCCTTACAGAATATTCCGATCCAACTCTTGTGGATCGTTTTGGGCAATCGCTTAAGTCTACCTATGCCTACCAATTATTTCGAAATGATACAATGACCCTTGCTGCCCGCTATCAAAATGTTTCGTTTGATGGGGAGGACAGCTCCGATACTTATTTGGCCACTCTGGGATGGAGGCATATTTTTTCCTCCACTTTTAGTTTTCAGGTTGAGGGGGGAGTTCTTCATTTGGCCGAAGCTGGGACCGAGGAATATAGGCCTTTTTTTTCAGGCAATATCGATAAAGGTTTTTTGTTGGAAAGAAATACTAAAATTAATTTTTCATATAACCAGGATATTAGGTCAACCGGTTTGGTCAATCGCTTGGTTCAACATCAAAATGTAAGGGTATCACTTTCAAAGAGTTTTACACAGTTCCTTACCGGTCAAATGGGGGGAAGTTATGGTACGAATAAAACCATAAAGGGGGGGGAGGTTGACATTCAATTTTTTAGATTGAATGCAACATTGAACTATTTATTTAACAAATGGTTATCTGGAAATGTTTCTTATACCCATAACCGGCAGGTATCTGGTGGAAATCTGGGTGAAGATCTTTATAGAAACCGGGTTCAAATGCAACTTTTAGCGATTTTTCCGTCTTTCTAACATAAAGGACCTTATGAATGAATAACCAATTTTCACCTGAAATTCAAAAGATGATCTTCCAATATATTGATGTTTTTTTTAGACGTAGATATTGGATCTTTTTTCCAATCATTGTAGCCCTGGGGGTTAGCCTAGGGCTAAGTTATTGGCTCCCTAAAGCGTATCGGTCCACCACAATGATTTTAGTCGAACCCCAAATAATACCCCAGGATTACGTTAAATCAACTGTAACTACTCCAATTTCGGAACGGTTGAAAACAATTAGCCAGCAGGTAATGAGCCGGACCAATTTAATTAAACTGCGGGACGAATTGGACCTTTTTCCTAAAGAGTTTGCTGAGTTAGGAAAGGAATCGGTTGTTGAAAAGCTGCAAAAAAATATTCAATTGGATGTTGTAGGAAAACAGGCATTTTCGATCAGTTTTGTTGGAAAAGACCCTGAAAAAGTCATGAACGTAACCAATCGAATCGCTTCACGCTTCATTGAAGAAAACCTTAAAGTCCGGGAACAACAGGCCCAGGTTACAACCAATTTCCTTCAGAAAGAATTGGCGGAAGCCAAAAAACAAATGGACAGCCTTGATGAGAATATCAGAAGGTTTAAAGAGAAAAATAGAGGGGGATTGCCGAGTGAAATAGACTCAAACCTAAGAACCTTAGACCGGCTTCAAATTAATTTTCAAGCCAACAGAGATTTAATAAATTCAAAGGAAGATCGAGCCCAGGATCTAGAGAATCAAATTTTGAAATTGAAACAAGAAGCCCTCAATTTCACTACAAATTCAGCGTCTTCTATTGAGGAACCAAATATGCCGCTTCAACAATTAAGGGAAAAACTCAAAAATCTTCGGATTGTATATAAAGAAAATTATCCCGATGTCATCCTTTTAAAAAAACAAATACGGGAAATGGAGGCTCAGCTTTCCCAATCCACCACAAAATCAAACCCTACAGGTGATATCCCTTTTCTCCGGGAAAATGAAAATTACAAACGTCTCCTTGATCAACACCAGAAAATCTTAAGGGAGATTAAAGACTTGGAAGTGACCGGGAAACTTTTGGTAGAGAAGATTAGAGGCTATGAAACAAGAGTCGCTCGTACGCCAATGTTAGAAGTTGAACTTAAAAAACTCCAAAGAGATTACGATATGTCCCAAGGGAATTATCAGAACCTATTGGGGAAAAGTATAAATGCGAGGCTTTCGGAAAATCTCGAAAAACGGCAACAAGGGGAGCGTTTTCGCATCATTGACCCCGCCAATTTACCAGAAAAACCATATAAACCAAATCTTCGAAAGCTCCTGCTTGCTGGAAGTTTTGCTGGAGCAGCCTCAGGTTTCGGGCTTGCTTTATTGATTGAGATGTTGAATCCCTGTTTCAGACAACCTGAGGATTTAGAGGGTGTCATGAAGGGTCCTTTGGTTGTATCCATTCCAAAATTTTCTAAATATAAAAAAATAAAATTCCGTCCTATCAAGGAAAAAAAAGAAGGTCAGAAAAAATTTTTGAACCCAAAATTATTTAAAGAATGAAAAAAGAAGAAAGTTTTAAAATTTTGAAAATTAACCCTGAGTCAAATAGGGAAGAAATACAAAAAGCCTTTGATTTGGCTGTTAAGGAATTTATTGGTCTTAAAAATGGTCGTTTTCTCGGAACAGAAGAAAAAATGAACCTTGAAAAAATTCTTACTGCTTATAAGTTGGTAATGAATAAGAAAAACAATGGAGCTCATTTTAGCCCATACCGTTTTGCCGGGGTCAAAGATGAGGATTTTAAATATTTAAAAATAGATCACCGGGCTTTAACGCTTTCAAATAGCAGGAAAGACCTAAATGTTAGAAGGGAAATTGTAAAAGGGGAGAGGAAAAGGAAAATGGATGAGCATCCGATCGCACTTTTGGAACCCCAGTCCATGGCCAGTGAACAGTATCGGGTTTTATATTCCCGATTCAAACATATGAATGGGGAAGGAAAACAAAAGCGCATTGCAATATCGAGTTCTGTAAAGGGGGAAGGAAAGACCACTACGTCTGTAAACCTGGGAGTTACCATGGCCAAGGATTTTAATAAAAAGACACTTATTATTGAAGGAGATTTAAAAAAACCGGATCTTCATCGATATTTAAAATCCCCATGTGGTAAAGGTTTGGTGGATATACTTGCGAGAAATAATTCATTGGAGGAATGTATCTATCCCTTTTTGACCGAAAAACTTTTTATGTTACCGGCTGGAAGCAATGAGAAAAATTCAACCAGACTTTTAAGTTTACCAAAAATGGCTGAGGCTCTTTCCCAGGCCGAAATGGAATTTGAATACATCATTATCGATTCACCTCCGGTTTTACCATTAGCCGACATGAATATTTTTTCGGAACTGGTGAATGGAATCCTATTTGTTGTTAGGGCAGGAATGACACCAAGAGACTTAGTCCTAAAAGCTTTCGCTGGTCTTCCTGCCGAGAAAGTGTGGGCAATTGTTTTGAACGGAATGGAATCCGGGTTCACAAGATATTATGGGTATCCCTATTGAGCAAATCTTGAAGGTCGAGATTTTATCTGGTTTTGTATACCTTTCATCCGGCCATAAACCAGGCGGGAATGATTGATGTATATGGTTTAAAATGGATTTACATAAAATTTTTTTTTAAATTTTAAATCTTAAGAGATACTAGTGAACGTTTTATTCTTATTGAAATAGAATTCGGGGTTAGAATGCTGAACATATTTGGGCGACTTGTTATCTTAAAAAATTTGATTTTTTTTATAATTGAAAACCTTTTTATTCTAGGGGTGGTATTACTAGGAATTTCTTTTAGGAAATTCTTTTTATCGGATTCGGTGGTTTCTTTTGACCATTTCTTTTGGAAGGCACTTTTAATTTCCGTAATATTTCAGCTCTGCCTTTATTACAACGATTTATATGTATTGGATGAAGAAATAAAAGGAAGAAAATTGATATTGCGATTGATGCAATCCTTGGGCGTAGGGTGTGTTATTTTAGTCGTTATTTATTATATTTTTCCTTCTGCTGAAATTGGGAGGGTGAGCCTATTCGTTTCAGCTAATTTCCTTTTTCTGATTTTTTTTACCCTTCGTGTACTCTATTTTAAATTTATGGATATAGGGAAGTTTAAAGAGTCGGTATTGATTGTGGGATCAGGCCGTCTTGCTAAAAATGTTGGTGAAATTCTACACACTAAAAGGGATCTAGGTTATAAGATTGTTGGCTTTATTGATAACGACCCAGAGAAACTGGGGAAAAAGATAGTTAATCCAGGTGTGATTGGGGATTACAAAAAATTAACCCAAATTATAGAGCAGTGGAATATTAAAAAGGTAATTGTTGCATTGCCGGACCGTCGTGGAAATTTGCCATTGAATGAGCTGTTACAGTGTAAAGTAAAAGGGATTAAAATAATTGATGGGGTTTCTTTTTATGAACAGATCAGCGGAAAGATCAGCGTGGAGGAACTTAAACCCAGTTGGCTGATTTTTTCAGGAGGGTTTAAAAAGCCACGAAGTTTGCAGATTTTAAAACGCCTATTTGATATAACTTTTTCTATCATAGGGCTTTTTTTGGCCTTTCCTATTTTCTTGTTGGTTCCACTGTTGATTCGATTAGGTTCTCCGGGGCCGGTTTTCTATAGACAAGAGCGCGTTGGGGAAAATGGGCGAATATTTACATTACTCAAATTCCGATCGATGACATTAAATGCTGAATCTGTTTCGGGGCCGGTTTGGGCCAAAAAAGATGATCCCCGAGTAACCCGGGTGGGAAAGATTCTTAGAAAAACCAGAATCGATGAATTACCACAAATGGTCAATGTGCTGAAAGGGGAAATGAGTTTTGTTGGCCCCAGGCCAGAGCGGGCCCATTTTATTGAGGAACTAATAGAAAAGATACCTTATTATTCAATTCGGCATACTGTGAAACCTGGAATTACTGGATGGGCTCAAATTAAATTTCGTTATGGTTCAAGTGTCGATGATGCTTTGGAAAAATTACAATACGATCTTTTCTACGTAAAAAATATGTCTCTGTTTTTTGATTTAACTGTGGTTTTCCAAACAATTAAAATTGTTCTCATTGGAGCAGGGGCCCGATAGCTTGATTTTGAGGTTCCTCAAAAGGAAAGTGAGTAGATCCAATTCAAGAAAAGGAATTTAAATGAGCAAGAGATTAAAAGCTGCCAAAATTGAGGATTTGGAATTTGAGGGATTAATCCAAAATAAAGAAGCAAAGATCGGAATTGTCGGTTTGGGTTATGTTGGTCTCCCTTTGCTCCTTGAATTCGCGAAATCGGGTTTTACGGTTACCGGAATTGATATTGATACCCAAAAAGTGAAATTGCTGGAAAAAGGAAAATCTTACATTCAGGACGTATCGGATAAAGAATTGAACCCCTTTATTGAAATGAAAAGGATAAACCCAACCTCATCCTTTGAGGTTATTGAGAGGTTGGATGCTGTCATTATTTGTGTTCCAACCCCTTTGGTTAAAACCAAAGATCCTGACCTTTCACATGTGGTTTCTGCGGCAAAAGAAATAAAGAAATGGTTGGGGAAGGGACAGTTGATCATTTTAGAGAGTACCACCTATCCTGGAACCACGGAGGAAATTGTGCTTCCGATTTTAAGCGAAAAAGGAAAAAAAGTTGGAAGAGATTTTTTTCTGGCCTTCTCCCCTGAGCGAGTTGACCCGGGAAACCAAGAATTCCAAATACAGAATACACCCAAGATTGTGGGAGGAGTAACTCCCTTTTGCACAAAATTAGCAACACAACTTTATCAAAGTATCGTTAAAAAAGTAATCCCCGTATCCTCTACAATGGTTGCGGAAATGGTAAAGTTATTAGAAAACACATTTAGAAGCGTCAATATTGCTTTGGTAAATGAGGTAGCCTTATTGAGCAATAAGCTGGGGATTGATGTTTGGGAGGTAATTGATGCCGCAGCTACCAAACCATTTGGGTTCATGCCCTTTCACCCGGGGCCGGGCATTGGGGGCCATTGCATTCCGGTTGATCCCTTCTATCTTTCCTGGAAAGCAAAGCAAAATGGGTTTGAGGCAAGGTTTATTGAACTCGCCGGAAAAATTAATGGCTCGATGCCGGAACATGTGGTGAATAAAATAACCGAAAGTTTAAATGATCGTTCGAAGAGCGTCAGGAATTCAAAGTTATTGGTCCTAGGTGTAGCTTATAAAAAGGATATAGATGATATTAGAGAATCTCCTGCTCTCGATATTTTAGCCTTGTTATTTAAGCTAGGGGCAAATCTTAGTTACCATGACCCTTACGTTCCCAGTTTAAACGTGGTAAATCAAATCCTTTCATCCGTAAACATTTCAAAAAATCCCATTAAGAATTATGATTGTGTCATCATCGTTACTAATCATTCATCTTTTGATTATGAAATGGTGGTTAAGGAGAGTCAATTAATTATCGACACAAGAAACGCTCTAAAAGGGTTCCGGCAACCTCATATTGTTCGATTATAGGGAAACCCTTATTATTTAAAGGGGAGGATTTTTTTCCTAATTAAAGAAAGTGGGGAATCAAAAAAGCATGGGTGATAGTGAAGTTTATTGGTATGCAGTACATACTAAACCCAACCGAGAAAATTTTGCAGAATTGAATTTACAAAGGCTTGGAATAGAGACATTTTGTCCCCGATTTCAACAGGAAAGGATTATTCGGAGAAACAGGAAAACGGTTACGCGTCCTCTTTTTCCGGGTTATTTTTTTGCAAGGTTTAATCTGAGCCAACACTACAGAATGGTGGCTTTTGCCCATGGGGTGAAAAGCCTTGTTGCTTTTGGATCTTTTCCAGTGAAAGTTGAGGAAGAAATTATTGGATCAATCAAGATCCGATGTAAAGACGGGTACGTCATTATTAAAAATTCCTCTTTTGTGGAAGGGCAAGTAGTTCGTATTCAACAAGGGCCCTTACAAGGGTTTGAAGCTGTTTTTCAACAAGAATTACCTGACCACCAAAGGGCAATGCTCTTATTGCGTACGATCTCGTTCCACGCCCGTGTTACAGTAGATCTTGGGCACGTGGTGGGTAGTTAAAGTCTTCAGAGGATCGTGAGGGGTTTTATTTTGAAACCCTTATTCCTGAAAGTTGTTTTTAAGTAGGACCGGTTTTGCACCGGTATAGCGGAAGCCTGTTTAAAATATTATAAGTTAAGTTAAAAGGAGACCATGATGAGTGAGGTAAATGAATTAAAGGAGTTGGAAGCAAAGAGTATCTTTACGATTCGAGAAGCCCATGCGCGGTTTGAGAATCTAGCAGCCCTTTGGTCAACAGGAAAGGATTCAACCGTTTTGGTTGCTTTGGCGAGAAAGGCGTTTTTCGGTCGTGTTCCTTTTCCTTTGATTCATATTGATAATGGAATCGATTTTCCAGAAACCTATGAATTCAGGGAGAGGCTAGCAAAGGAATGGGGCCTAGATCTGCTGGTACCCAAAAGTGTGATCAAGGATGACTTGTCAGGCGTCAGGTGCTGTGGCTCAAATAAAACCGATGCGCTTAAGGGTTTGATGGGGGAGCGGAACTTTGATGGTCTTTTCGTTTCAATCCGGCGAGATGAACATGGAATTCGGGGGAAAGAGAGGTATTTTTCTCCAAGAGATAAGGAGTTTAGGTGGGATTACAAAAACCAGGCTCCGGAAATTTGGGATTTTATTTCTCAGACGGAGGACGCTTCACATATCAGGATTCATCCTTTACTGCATTGGACCGAATTGGATATGTGGGTTTATATTAAACAGGAGAAGATACCTGTAAATCCTCTCTACTTTTCCCGAAATGGTAACCGCTACCGTAGTCTGGGCTGTACACAATGCACCGTGGGGATTGATTCCCATGCCTCCACTATTGATGAAATTATTGAAGAGCTTAAAACAACAACCACTTCTGAGAGAGCGGGTCGAATGCAGGACAAGGAGCAGGAGAATGTCATGCAGCGCCTTCGAGCTTTGGGGTATATGTAAATGAAACGATTTACCATTACACTGTTGGGCCATAAGGACCATGGCAAGTCCACCTTGATTGGCCGTCTTCTATATGACACTAAAAGCGTAATGGAAGACCGCACTGAAGAGGTGAGGGAGTATTGCAAGACAGTTGGGAAACCATTTGAGTACGCTTTTTTATTGGATAGCTTTGAGGAAGAGCGAAGAGATGGGATGACGATTGATGTAATTCACGCTCAGGTCAAAGGTAAAAAAAATATTTATGACTGTATCGACGTTCCTGGGCACAGAGAACTCCTCAAGAACATGCTCAGTGGTGCCTCTCATGCTGATGCGGGAATTTTGATTGTTTCAGCTAAGGAGGGTTTAGAGGAACAGACCGGCCACCATTTACGATTAGCAAATTGGCTTGGGCTTGCTTCCCTAATCGTCGTGGTTAATAAAATGGACCATGTGGAGTATCAGCAAGAGGTTTTTGAGGAGATGGTTTCAAAGATCAAGGCATTGGAGAAGACACCAATCCTTGGCCCAAAAGTGGATTTTATTCCCATTTCCGCTTATAAGGGAGATAATGTGGTGGCCCGTTCGTCACAGATGCCTTGGTACACGGGGAGGACCCTTTTTGAGCATATGGAAGGATTAGAGGTTCAGAATTCATTCTTGAATCTCCCCTTGCGGTTACCGGTTCAAGATGTGTACGAGAATAAGGCAGGCGAACGGATCCTTGCAGGGAAGGTAGAAAGTGGGGAGATTCATGTGGGGCAAGAGGTTGTTTTTGTCCCTTCCAATGGAAAGGCGACCATTCGTTCCATCATGGGAGTGGATAAAAATCAAAAAACTGCCATGCCCGGGGAAAATATTGGTTTAGTGTTAGACCGGAATCTACCCTCCGTTCACCGGGGGGAGGTTTGTTGCCTTCCTGAGAGTGTTGCACAGGTCACGCGCGAGGCAACTGCCCATGCGATCTTGCTTGAAGAAGTTCCAAATAACCTTGTTTTGGAATGCGGCCCCTCAAGGACCGAATGTGAGTTTGAGACTTTGGCTCAGGCTGAAATTGGTGAGGTTTGCATAGTAAAGCTCAAATTTAAAGATCCCTTGATTGTGGAAAGAGGCAAAACCTCTTTAGGGCGAATGGCCTTAAAAAGCAAGGGAAAGATTATTGGGGTTGCCGTAGTAAATTAACCACAGGAAGGGAATGTTCTAATGGCATTATTACAAAATTTAAAATCAAGCCTTACCACTTCTAAGATGAAAAAAGTTGTTATCCTTGGATTGGATGGAGCCCCATATACTTTGATGCAAAAATTCATACAGGATGGGACAATGCCTCATTTGGCTCAAATTGTGAAGGAGGGGACACTTTCTCAAATGGATACGAGTATCCCAGAGGTCTCCTCTGTGGCTTGGACCACTTTTTTCACGGGAGTGAACCCGGCAAAGCATGGAATTTTTGGCTTTATGGATTTAAAGGCAAATAGTTATGATATGTATTTCCCAAATTCCCACAACATAAAATCAAAACCCATTTGGGAAATAATAGGAGAGCATGGTAAACGCTCTATTGTTGTTAATGTCCCTTCTACCTATCCCGCGAAACCTCTGAATGGGGCCCTTATATCTGGTTTTGTCGCCATAGACTTAGCAAAAGCAACATATCCCTCTTCCTTACTGCCAAAGCTTGAAAAAGTGAATTATCAACTTGACGTGGATGCAACAAAAGCACGGGAATCATTAGAGGTTTTTGTGGAGGATCTTGATAAGGTTTTTGCTGCCCGGGAAAAAATCCTATGGGACCTTCTCATCAACGAGCAATGGGATCTTTTTATTGGGGTTATTACTGAAACAGATCGGATGCATCACTACCTTTGGGTGGCCATTGAAGATCCTCAACATAAGTTTCACGGTTTTTTTAAGTCTTTTTATTCTAAGGTTGATCGATTCATAGGAAAAGTCTATGAGTGGTTCCAAGGAAAAGGTGTCTTTATGATCATGTCTGATCACGGCTTCTGTAAAATTCAGAAGGAGGTTTACCTTAATCATTGGTTGGTTTCGAACGACTACCTGAGATTTTCTAGAGAAAACCCTCAATCCTATTTGGATATTGATAAAGGTACAAAAGCATTCAACATGGATCCTGCAAGAATTTATATTCATCTAAGGGGCAAATATCCCTCCGGCTGCATTTCACCGGGTAAGGAATATGACTCCCTTCGAGAGGAGTTAAAATCCCGATTAATGGAATTAAAGGTCGATGGTTTTCCCGTGGTTAAAACAGTTTACTTTAAGGAGGAGCTTTTTAATGGTTCCTTTATAAACGACGCCCCCGATATTCTTCTCCTTCCAAATTGGGGATATGACCTGAAGGGTACCATTAGTAAACAATCGCTTACAGGAAATAGCCTTTTGACCGGAATGCACACCCAGAATGATTCCACTTTTTATATCAGTGTAAAAAATGCTTTTTCTAACCGGGTCAATATTGTGAATATCGCTCCTACCGTTGTGAAGGCATTGGGGATTGAGTCGAATCAGGATTTTGATACCCCTTCCCTAATTTAAAGCTTCTTCATCCAGTTGTGAACCCCACCTCAGTTGGTTGATTGGTCTCATATGAACCGTAAAAAAGTAATGATCATTTTTGGAACCCGCCCAGAGGCCATAAAGTTGGCCCCCGTTATACTGGGGATGAAGAGTGACCCTAAGCGGTATGATTCTTTTATCCTGGCTACCGGTCAGCATGATGAAATGCTTTCCCAGGTTCTGAATTTATTTGAGATTAGGCCTGATAAAAACCTGGAAATAATGACTTCAGGACAGACTCTTTTTGATATCACAACGAGAGCATTAACAGGCATGGAACATGTCCTAAATGAGGTATCTCCAGAATTGGTGCTGGTTCAAGGGGACACCACCACAGCTTTTGTTGCCGCATTGGCGGCCTATTATAAACAAATACCTGTTGGGCACGTAGAGGCAGGACTGCGAACCTATAACAAATATAATCCCTTTCCGGAGGAAATTAACCGTCAATTGGTGTCAGTATTAACCGATCTTCATTTTGCCCCCACGGTTTATTCCAGCAACCAATTACAAAAAGAAGGAATAGATAAAGAAAAAATTTTCGTAACAGGAAATACAGTAATTGATGCCCTTTTATTGGGTATTAAAAAAGAATATACCTTTAAAGAAAAAATCCTGCAAAAAATTAATTTTGATTCTAAAAAAGTCATTCTTTTAACGATGCATCGAAGAGAAAGCTTCGGTGTACCTATGGAAAAAATAATGTCTGCAGTATGCAGTCTTGCGAATGAATATGCTCAAGAAGTGGAGGTGGTTTTCCCTGTTCATTTTAATCCAAAAGTTCGGAAAACAGTGCAACAGGTCTTAAATAAATCCCCTGCAAATAATATTCACCTCCTGGATCCCCTGGACTATCAAACCTTTATTAAATTAATGGAGAAATCTTATTTAATTATAACTGATTCGGGTGGTGTCCAAGAGGAGGCTCCCAGCTTGGGTAAGCCGGTGTTGGTTCTCCGTGAAACGACTGAGCGGCCAGAGGGAATTGACGCAGGTACTGCAAAATTGGTAGGAACCTCCCCCGAAATAATTTACAAAGAGACCAAAAATTTGTTAGATGATCCGTCAGCCTATGAAAAAATGGCAAAATCGGTTTCTCCATATGGAGATGGTAGGGCATCTGAAAGGATTTTAAATATTATTGATCGAGTTAAACTGGATGAGATGGGAAGGGCAAGGGATTGCCGCTAGCTACGAGGTTAAAAAAGTCAATGATCAATGCTTTAACCATTGATGTAGAAGATTATTTTAATGTTTCGGGCTTTGAATCTCAAATAAGATTTGAGGATTGGGGTAACTTTGAATGCCGTGCTGAAGCCAACACCGATAAACTTTTATCTATCTTGAATGAATATAATGTGAAGGCAACTTTCTTTATTTTGGGGTGGATCGCTGAGAAATTTCCTGAGCTGGTAAAACGGATTCATAAAGAAGGTCATGAAATTGCTTCCCATAGTTATGCCCATCGGTTGGTATACAAGCAAAACCCACAGGAATTTAGGGATGACTTGAATAAGTCTAAGGGAATTCTTGAAGAAATAATTGGAGAACCTGTCATTGGGTATCGCGCACCCAGTTACTCGATTACTGAAAATTCCTTGTGGGCATTGGATATCATGATGGAGGAGGGTTTTTTATACGATTCGAGTATTTTTCCCATACGAAGGGACCGTTATGGAATTCCCAATGCGAAAAGGTTTCCATATAGAATTAATGGAAAGAATGGGTCCGATATTTTAGAGATCCCTCTGTCGACCATTAAAATTCTAAATAACAATATTCCCATTGCTGGGGGAGGTTATTTGAGATTATTTCCTTATTGGTTCCTTCGTTGGGGGTTAAATAGTATTGTTGAAAAAGAAAATCAACCCATCATTGTTTATTTACATCCGTGGGAAATTGATACAAACCAGCCAAGATTAGAGGGGAGTATGTTGTCACGGTTTCGACATTATATTTTTTTAGAGAAAACGGAGCCCCGGTTAAAAAAATTATTGAAGGAATTTAAATTCGGGCCAATGAGAGACCTATTAAAAGAATATCAAGAAAAGGCAAATATCAAAAAAAATGATTAATTTAATGTACAAAAGATAATGATCAGAAATGTAAAGAGTCTTACAGAAAAGGAGTTTGACCTCGTTATCATCGGGGGAGGAATTTTTGGAATATGTGCTGCCTGGGATGCCGTTCTTCGGGGATTCTCGGTTGCTTTGGTAGAGCGGGGTGATTTTGCACATGCGACCTCTGCAAATTGTTTTAAGATGGTTCATGGTGGGATTCGGTATCTTCAACATGGCGATTTATATCGCATTCGTGAATCGAGCAATGAAAGAAGAGCCCTCCTGAGAATTGCACCGCATTTGGTTCATCCGCTTCCGATCGCCATTCCGACCTATGGGAAAGGGTTGAAGGGGAAAGCCCTTCTTCAGGCTGCTTTTTGGCTTTATGAAGGGATAACCGCTGATAGAAATAGAGGAATATCAGATCCCAAACAACATATTCCAGCTGCTTATTTTATTTCCCGGGAAGAATGCATTGAAAGGTTTCCGGGGGTTAAACAAAAAGGGCTGACCGGGGCGGCCATATTTTATGATGGCCAAATGCGAGACCCCGCTCGACTAGCGCTGTCGTTCCTGAAATCCGCTTGTGAAGCGGGTGTCCGGGCCGCAAATTATGTCGAGGCGATTGACTTTTTACAGAAAGACCGTCGATTTTACGGAGTCAAAGTACAGGATCGTCTTGGTGGTGAAACATTTGATGTTCGGGGCCGGCTGGTTATTAATGCCGCGGGTCCTTGGGCAAATCGATTTCTTTTTCATTCCGTTAAATTAGAATTAAACCCAAGCCCATCGTTTTCAAGAGATACCAGTTTTGTCGTCAATCGAAGGTTGATCAATGACTGTGGTTTGGCGGTTTCGTGCCGAACCCAAGACCCTGACGCCCTCCTGAGCCGGGGAGCCCGGCATCTTTTCCTAGTACCTTGGCGCAATGTAACCCTGGTTGGAGTATGGCATGTGGTCTATGAAGGCCATCCTGACCAATTAACGATTGGTTATGAGGAATTGCGGTGTTTTCTGGATGAAATAAACGAGGCCTATCCCACTGCAGAGCTAACGGAAGAGGATATTAGCCAATTTTACACGGGCCTTGTTTTATTCGGGGCAAACACGCCGCAGTCTATCAATTTAAGTTATGGAAAGCGCTCGATGCTTGTTGACCATAAAAAACAAAACGGTTTGGACGGTTTGATTACCCTTGTCGGCGTTCGTTATACAACGGCAAGAGGGGTTGCAGAGCGGGCCATTGATTTAGCCTCAAAAAAACTCAATAAGAAGGTCGGAAGATCTTATACTTCGGAAACTCCTATTGATGGAGGTGATTTTGAGAGTTTTGAAAATCTCTTATCAAGGGCAAAACAAGAACTCTCGTTGGATTTACCAGAAAATATATTAATCGCCTTACTTCATCGCCATGGAACCCGTTACAAAGATGTTCTCCATTATGTGGAAGAATTAAAAGATTTAGCCGTTACCCTGGGTCAGTCTGATGTGATCAAAGCAGAGGTTGTTTATTGTATCCAAGAAGAGATGGCCATGAAATTAGAAGATGTTATTTTCCGTCGAACGGGTTTGGGAACCGCAACACATCCCGGCGAAGAAGTTTTGACCGAATGCTCGAAGGTTATGGCGTCGGCCTTGGGATGGGATGAAACTCGGCGCCATCAGGAGATTGAAGGGGTCAACGCATACTTTCGGAAACCTGTCATCAAAAGATCAAAAGATCAAAAGAACATTTGAGTCAAGGAGGGCGAGTGACCTAATGCAGCTTTTAATTACGGGAGGAACCGGTTTTATCGGGTCGAGGCTTGCCTTCCATTGTCATGAAAAGGGGAATTCGGTTGTGGTGTTGGGCCAGACCAATAATCCAACCGAGTTAGAAAACGCCCGTTGGCTTCAATCCAAAGGCGTTAGGGTGGTGGATGTCTCTGTTACCGATAGAGGTAATCTTGAGAAGCATCTAAAAGGCACCGATTTGGTTTTTCACCTTGCTGCAGCTCAACATGAAGCGAATATTCAAAATCAACGTTTTTGGGATATTAATGTCTCGGGAACCCAGAACATGTTAGAGGCTTCTGTTTCCTCTGGGGTCAAACGATTTATCCACGGGAGCACAATCGGTGTTTATGGATCGGCATTGGAGGGTGCCATTCATGAGGGGTCGAAACTAAGTCCAGACAATATTTATGGAATAACGAAGGCCGAAGCAGAAAAGGTTGTTTTGCGTTTTAAGGAAAAATTACCGGTCGTGATATTACGAATTTCTGAAACCTATGGCCCGGGAGATCGGAGACTGTTAAAGCTTTTTCGTGCAATTAAAAAACGGGTTTTTTTTGTGATTGGAAATGGCGAGAATCTTCACCATCCAATTTACATTGATGACTTAATAGGGGCATTTCTGGTTGCCGCCAGATCCGAAAAGGTATTGGGGAAAACCTATGTCCTCTCTGGGAATGAGGCGGTCACAACCCAGCAGATGGTCAATACGATTGCGCAGGTTTTAGAGTGTTCGTTACCTAAATGGCGGGTTCCTTTAATGCCTTTTTTAATGGTTGCTGCAGTAATGGAAACGGTCCTTAAACCTTTGGGAATTCAACCACCACTCCATCGCCGAAGAATGGATTTTTTCCGGAAAAGTTTTTTCTTTAAGCAAGACCTTATGCGTTCTGAGTTAGGGTATTCCCCGACGGTAACGTTCGAGAATGGTGCCCGGCAAACCTCGAATTGGTATCGCGAACGGGGGGATCTTTAAGAGTTATTTGAAATACTCAAACAGGAGAAAAAACTAAATGTTATCATCACAATCACTTTCTGCAAAAATAGAGCCATTTGATTCTTTTTGGGAAGGACCGGAAAATATCGAAAAAGGGTATTCCTCGTTTTATAAATTTTATAAGAATAATTATCTAAAAATTTTCCCCCATGATCGAAAGGCCAATATTCTCGTCATTAGCTGTGGTCCGGGTTATTTCGTGAATATGTTGACTATTCATGGATATGAAAATGTGATGGGAATCGATTCTGCACCGGAAAAAATTAAACATGCTGTTCAAAAGGGTTTAAATTGCCGAGTGGAACGTGCCTTTGAATTCCTTCAGAAAAATAAAGGTAGTTTTGACGTAATATTTTGTGAACAGGAACTAAATCATCTCACCAAGGAGGAAATATTGAATTTCCTTCCCCTCTGCCGGAATGCCCTCCGCGAAAATGGGACCCTAATCGTTCATTCCTTAAATGGTGCCAACCCTGTTACGGGTGCTGAAGCACTTGCTCAAAATTTCGATCACTATAATACTTTCACCGAATATACGATGAGGCAGGTAATATCCTATGCCGATTTTAAAGATATTCGGGTGATACCTCTTAATCTTTATGTTTTTTATTCGAATCCACTGAATTATGTCCTCTTAGTTTTAAGTAAAATGTATGATTTGTTTTTTACCTTTAGTTTTATGCTGTATGGAAAAGCCAATCGAATTTGGACCAAAAAAATTGGGGCTGTGGCAAAAAAAGGTGATGGTTAAATCTAAATGGCCCCTGAATCTCTGAAAATCCTTTTTTGTAACTATGAGTATCCCCCGTTAGGGGGGGGTGGTGGAGTGATCAATGCTCTTTTGGCGGAGGAATTAGCTAAGCGTCACCGGGTTACCGTTCTGACTTCTAGTGGGCCCGGCCTTTCCCCTATGGGGGTGGAGAATAATGTTCGTGTTGTTCGGGTTCCGGTTTATTTTAGGAGAAACCAGGCAACCGCTAATTTGATTTCGATGTTGATGTATTTGCTTATGGCAATACGTGAAGGAGGGCATTTGCTTAAACACGAATCTTTTGATGTCATAAATACACACTTTGCTCTTCCAAGCGGCCCCGTCGGTCAGTGGCTTTCACGCAGGGCGGGGATTCCCAATGTGCTCTCTTTGCACGGGGGGGATCTTTATGACCCAAGTAAATTCACTTCACCCCACAGGCATCCCGTTCTTCGCATTTGGATCCGACGGCTTATTAGGAGAGCCGACCGGGTAATAGGCCAATCAACAAATACCCTTAATAATTTAAAACAGTATTATCTTCCTCAGTTAGATGCTATACGTATACCGTTGGGAATTAAGCGGCCTAAAATTGAGGCCGGGGATCGGAAGTCTTACGGTATTCCAGAGGATGAAGTGTTGCTCGTTACAGTCGGAAGATTGATTGCCCGAAAAGCCATTCACCAACTACTAATTTTAATGAAATCGTTTAGGGATTTAAAAATCCGTTTATTGGTCATTGGTACCGGCCCTCAAGAAGAACAACTTCGCAGAGATTCCCAACAGATTGGTATCAACAATAAAGTCCAATTTTTAGGTCAAGTTAGTGAATCCGAAAAGTTTCGAATTCTTCAAATGTCGGATATTTACGTATCGACAAGCCAGCATGAGGGATTTGGGATGGTTTTCTTGGAGGCCATGGCTTGTGGTATTCCTGTTATTTGTTATGATTACGGTGGCCAGACGGATTTCCTGAAAGATCAAAAAAATGGTTATCTGATTCCGCTCAATAATTTAAAGGAATTTGAAGCCCGATGCCTTTTTCTGGTTCAGAATCAGTCTCTACGGAAGAAAATGGGGCAGGATAATTCACGGCGGGTTGAGGAACTATTCATCGACCGCTGTGCAGAGCAATATGAAAGCATTTTTTATGAAGTCATTGATGGCCGGAGGTGAGAAGTGAAAATATTAGGAATCACAGATCATATTATTAGCGGTGCTGCCATTTTGGAGGATGGCAAGGTATTGGCAGCCGTGAATGAAGAAAGACTGGTTCGAAAAAAAATGGTTATGGGATTTCCCCGAAAATCAATTGCCGAAGTTTTCCGACTTGCAAATGTTCGACCCGATGAAATGGACCAAGTCGCTGTGGCCTCACAATGGGGAACGTTTCTGAATAAATATGTGGATTTTGATGGGGGTTTATTTGAGGTAGACCGTGGGCTCATCAAAAACGTATTTTTCTCTGTTGGTTCCAGGCTCAGCCATTACAGGTTAAAGGTCCCTATTTTAGAGAGTCTTTATTATAATCTTAGGAAACCGGTTTATGCTCAACGCCGCATAAGTATCCGCCGGGTTTTAAAGGAAGAATTTGGAATTGAATGTCCTGTGAAATTCATTTCGCATCACTTTTCCCATGCGTGTTCTGCCTATTACTCCAGTGGATTTAATGATGGCTTGGTGGTTACCATGGATGGATCTGGGGATGGTAATTCTTCTCATGTGTATTCTGTTACCAATGGGAAATGGCAAATTTTGCACAAGGTGGCCGGTTTTGATTCATTGGGTAGTTATTATGGATATGTAACCCATATATGTGGATTTAAAGCGGGCAAACACGAAGGAAAAATCACCGGTCTTGCCGCTTACGGAAAGGATTCCTATAAGGATATATTGTATCAATTTATTCAGTACAATAATGGCACCATTACCAATATCGGAAATGCCTTTTTTACTGCAGCCGTTCAGAAATTGTTAGGCGCTTTACCCAAGGATTTTAAAAGGGAGGATTTGTCGGCAACGATCCAGAATGTTGCAGAAGAGGTGGCCACCCAATATATCCAGTATTGGAGGGAAAAAACGGGAAAACATGATGTGGCACTTGCTGGAGGTTTGTTTGCCAATGTAAAAATTAATCAAAGGATCCATGAATTGCCAGGTGTTCGTTCCGTATTTATTCACCCTGGAATGTCAGACGAAGGCCTTGCCGTGGGTGCCGCTTTGGCTCTAAATTATATCAATTCCTCCGACCCTTCAAAAATAAATACAAGGTGTATGGATCATGTATATCTTGGACCTGAGTTTTCCCAAGATCGGATAAAAGAGGCATTGGAAAAAGCAGGGGTATCATATTCATTTCACCAGGAAGTGGAACCCGAAATTGCAAGGCTGATAAGTAAGGGATTTGTAGTCGCGAGAGTAAACGGTAGGATGGAATACGGCCCTCGAGCGCTCGGGAATCGATCGATTTTATATAAACCTGATGATCATTCAGTTAATGATTGGCTTAATAAAAACCTAAAACGAACCGAGTTTATGCCCTTTGCGCCGTCAACCCTTGCAGAGGATGCAGATAAATTTTACCACAACCTGGATGGGGCCCGAGAAACCGCCCGTTTTATGACGATTACCTTTCAATGTACCGAGGAAATGAAAAACCAATGCCCAGGTGTGGTACATGTAGACGGTACGGCGAGGCCCCAACTTGTTAGCCAAACCGATAATCCAAGTTACTATCGTATTATCCAAAATTTCAAGGAGCTTACCGGAAAATCCAGCGTGGTAAATACGAGTTTTAATATCCACGAAGAGCCCATTGTGTGTACACCGGAAGATGCGATTCGTGCCTTCAAAATTGGGCATCTGGATGTTTTGGCAATCGGATCATTTACTGTAATGAATCCCTCAGCTGAAAAAAGGGTCCAACTGCGTGAGGCTGAACGAAAAACCTTAGCAAATTGAATTTGGAAGAACCTTATCCAAAGGTTTGAACTTTTTCGATGTTTTATAATGGGTGAAAAATGGCAACGCCTATTGGACATGCCTTGGCAGGTTACCTCATTTATAAGATAGCATCTGGAAACCAGTTTTTTAACAGACCCTTATTTTTATCCCTATGCCTTTTCCTTGCAGTTGCTCCCGATTTGGATTTCATTCCTGGGATTATTCAAGGGAAACCAGCGCTTTACCATCAGGGGATTTCGCATAGCCTGATCTTCGCTTTAACCTCTGGATTCTTGATATCAATGGTTATCAATCTTAAAAAGACAAAGTTGATCATCCCATCCGGATGGATACTATCATTTGCATACGCTTCGCATCTCCTTTTAGACATGTTTGGTCCGGATAAACGGCCGCCTTACGGAATTCCCCTATTTTGGCCTATCAGTGGAGAGACTTATCAGGCTCCATTCCAAATTTTATTAGGCGTCAGTCATGCCCATTCTACTTCTGTGGGAACCCATGAATGGATTGCAACGATCCTTCAACCCTACAACCTACTTGCCATTGGGATTGAACTCGTTGTGATTTTCTCCTTAATCTTTTTGTCTCATTTTTTGAAATCCTGCTATACAAAATTTGAGAAAAGAGTTGCTGTAAAAGGAGGTGGTAACTGATGTGCGGGATTTGTGGAAAGGTGAGCTTTCAAGGTGAGGTCAATCAGAGCGAAATTAAAATAATGGCCCAATCCCTCTCCCACCGGGGACCAGATGATATAGGTTTTTATATGAATAACGAAGTAGGTCTCGGACACCGTCGATTAAGCATTATTGACCTCCATACCGGAAAACAACCTATTTCGAATGAAGACCGAACAAAATGGATTGTCTTTAATGGCGAAATCTATAACTATCGTGATCTTCGATCGGATCTGATTGGAAGGGGCCATCGATTTCATACGGATACTGATACCGAAACTATTTTGCATTTATATGAAGAGTATGGGGAGCGATGTGTTAAATATCTTCGAGGGATGTTTGCATTTGTAATTTGGGATAATCAATCAAAGAGATTATTTGCTGCCCGTGATAGATTGGGCCAAAAACCCTTTTTTTATGTCCAACGGGAAGAGGAATTTCTCTTTGCCTCAGAAATAAAGGCTCTTCTCGCGGTCGATCGTTCTTTGGCCGAAATGGATCTTGGCTCCCTTGACCAGTATCTTAGTTTACGTATTATAGCTCCCCCCCGTTCTATGTTTCGTTCCATTCGAAAACTTCCCCCAGCTCACTTCCTAACCTTTGAAGAGGAAACTGGATTAAAGATCGAACGCTACTGGGATTTAGAGTATGAACCTAAATTATCGGGTTCTGATGACGATTTAGTGGACGATCTTGAGGAAAGAATGATCAAGTGTTTAAAATATCACATGGTGAGCGATGTACCTGTAGGGGCTTTTTTAAGCGGGGGATTAGACTCAACCCTAATTGTTGCGATGGTGATGAAACATGTGACCTCCGAACCTATTGAAACATTTTCGGTCAGTCTTCCTTTTGGTTCGTTTGACGAGGCCCCTCTTGCCAAATTGGTTGCCAATCAGTATGGCACTCGACATCATGAAAAAGTTATGATTCCTTCCCTGGTGAAAAGTCTTCCACGCCTGGTATGGCAATTAGATGAGCCATCTGATTCTTTATCTGTGTGTACGGACCTAATCGCTAAAATGGCGCGAGAGCATGTGAAGGTGGTTCTTGGGGGCGATGGGGGGGATGAACTTTTTGGAGGTTATGACCGTTATTATGGAAATCGATTTGCCGGTTATTATGCTCAAATTCCCAGTATGATTCGAAAAAATATAATTGGAAAACTCCTCCCATACATTTCCGATGGAAATTGGTATAAAAGCCTTGGGCACCAGCTTAAATGGTTGCACAAACTATCCTTTTTGGAAGGTGGGACACGCTATGCGAAAAGCCTTGGTTATTTTTATTTTGATCGCGTGCAGCTCAATGACCTTTATGGTTCGGTAAAAGAGATCAATAACTTTCCATTTGACCCCGGTTTTGCCATCAGAGAGGCTTTTGATCGGGCCCCAGACTCTGATATTCTAGATCGGATGCTTTCTGCAGATAGCCAAATTCGGCTTCCAGACCACTCGGTGATGATTTTGGATCGAATGACAATGGCGCATGGACTGGAGGCAAGAAGTCCTTTTATGGATCACGAAATTGCAGAATTCGCTGCAAGGCTTCCCATAAGACTTAAGGTGAGGGGACGCTCTCTTAGATATATCCAGATGCAGCTCGCTAAACGGTATTTGCCAGAGCCCCTTCTGAATCGCCCTAAGCAAGGTTTTTCCTCAGCGCTTCCCTACATGTTAAAAAATGAATATCCATTCTTGTTCAAAAAATTCCTTGAAAATTCACATATGGCCAAGAACGGTATATTCCACCAACCTTCGATTAATAGCTTTTTGGGGGAACATCTGATTGGAAATAAAGACCATGGAAATCGACTTTGGCTTCTCCTGAATAGTGAGGTATGGTACCGGATTTTTATCGAACATACCTCCGTCCAGGACCTCTCGGAAGAGCTGATTCAATCAGCTCGAAACCATGAAAAGATTGAGGCTGAAATTTAAGAAATCAGAAAATATGCTCCTTTATAATGAGGTCAGTAAATTCCATGATGAACGGAAATTAAATTTTTTCAGATGAGAGAGAGCAAGATGAATTCTCGCCCTTCAATCAAAGAAAAAATAATGAGCAGACGGATTTTCATGGTTACGGCGGGTGTGCTGACCCTTATAGGTATTTTTTCTTATCCTGCATTGCGATATGTGAAGAAGGCCATTAACCCCAACTTGAATCGAAACCACCCTCCCGGCCGATTGTCTGATCAGGATATGAGGACCATGTTGGCCTTACTTGAAGTACTGGTTCCCCAAAGGTTGTGGATTAGCCAGGAAAATATGGTCAAACTGGTCAATGATGCGACCGAACAAAAGAAAGGTTTGTTAAAGGAGTATCAATCTGGGCTTAATATGTTGGATCAATTGACAAAGTTGCGGAGGGGAAAATTAGGCTTTGCGAATATTTCGCTAAGGGAAAGAAGTGTGGTTTTGGAATCCATTTTGTGGAAATATGAAGGAGGAAGGCAAAAAGATCTTTCCAATCTTTTCGGGAAGATTAAATCGAATGTTGAACGTTTGTTTCTATCCAAACCTGAACGCCATTTTCGTGATTTTGTAGTGCGGGATCTTCTGGTTCGTTTTTATTCCGGAGAAGCGGGGTGGAAATTGGCTGGATACACCAATTACCCGGGTGTTCCAGGGAATCCCCGGGAATATGTGGGACCTGGGAGCCTAAGCTGGAAATAGAGTTTTTGAAAAAAGATGATTAAGAACTTGAATTACAATTCCTACGATGTGTGTATTATTGGTGGTGGGATCGCCGGTGCCCTTGTAGCTTATAAATTGGGCTTAGCTGGTATAAAAGTAATCGTATTGGAGGCAGGGCCGCGGCATGATGTTGCCGACCGTCATCATTATATGGACCGTTTCCTCAACGGGGATAACCCATGGCGATCAGATATTCCGGAAAGGGATATTTATACCAATGGTGGTGAAGTAGAGTATCCTCTAAATAAATACAGGGTTAAGGCCGTAGGGGGGAGTACGCTGCATTGGCAAGGGTATGCGACTCGACTTCATGAGAGTGATTTTGAAATGAGATCGAGGTACGGCATCGCAGAGGACTGGCCCATTACGTACGAAGATCTTGAACCTTATTATTGTCAGGCCGAGGAAGAATTAGGAGTTTCCGGAGATGATGATAATCCATTTGGGCCTCCTCGCTCAAAACCGTATCCTCTTCCGGGTTTTCCTGCTGGATATGCGGAGAAAGAGTGGACCAAAGCTTGTAAGGCTTTGGGGATTCAATTCCGGACCATTCCTCAGGCGAGAACCTCAGTTAATTATCGCGGGCGACCTGCTTGTATGACGTATTCCGTTTGCAGTGCATGCCCTATTCGAGCGCGGTATAGCGGAGATATTCATATTGAGTTGGCTGAACAAACCGGAAAGGTTAACGTGGTTCCCAATGCCAATGTGGTTCGTTTTGAAAGTAATGGATCGGGCGGGGTAAAAAGGGTTGTCTTCGCAACCCCGGATAAAAAGGAACATCAGTGTATTGCCGGGATTTATATTTTGGCTGCTCACGGAGTTGAATCGCCGCGGTTGCTCTTGCTTTCTAAATCTCTTGATTTTCCGGATGGTTTTTCGAATTCCAGCGGAAAAGTGGGAAGGTACTTCATGGATCATACCGGTCGCTATCAACAGGGGCGGGTCAAAGCGCAATTCTATCCCTTTCGGAAGGGCTTTTACACCGTTGGCACACAGCAGTTTTATGAGAAACCTACCAGGGATCATGAGGCGGCTTTTACGATTGCTGGAATCGATAGTGGACCAAGACCGAGGAATATTGCAAAAGATATTATTCGATACGGGGGGCATTGGGGATTGGACCTTGAAAGAGAAATAAAAAATGAGTTGAAGCAAGAATTTGGAAAGTACTTTGGATTTGGGTCAATGGTTGAACCGTTGCCTTCAGAGAAGAACCGTGTGGAGCTGGATTATGAAAAGAAGGATTTTTTTGGGAACCCCTGTCCGAAGATTTTTTATTCAATTTCCGACTATGAGCGGGAAACCTTTAAAAAGGTTGATAAAATTACAAAGAGTATGTTTGAGGCATTAGGGGCTGAAAAACAGGAAGTACACCGGCTTGGATACGGGGGGCACCACAGTGGGACCTGTAGGATGGGAAATGACCCGAGGACCAGCGTTGTTGATAAAAACCTTAGAGCCCATGATGTTAAAAATCTGTTTATTGTGGGGAGTAGTGTATTTGTAACCGTCGGGGCGGCAAATCCAACTTTAACCATTGCAGCACTGGCATTAAGACTCGGAGAGCATCTCCTAAAATTTCGTGGACCAGCCTAGACATTTATATTGGTTTTATTGGAGGGTTTTAGTAATTAAAGGATGAAATTATTTTTAAAAGCTGCGGTAACAATTACTTTGTTCGTGTTAATCCTATGGAAATTAGGGGGAGTAAGCGAACTCGGGCGGATGATTATGACACCCAATCCAATCTACCTTTTATTGGTATTCGGGGTGAATACGATTGATCGAGCCATTATGACTTTTAAGTGGAAATTGTTATTAAAGGGAAGGGGTATTTTTCTTCCTTTCGTTAAGGGAATGAATATTTATTGCGCATCGATGGTTTGGGGTATTTTTCTTCCTGCCACAGTGGGTGCAGATGCAATTAGAGCTTATAGCACGACACGAATTGGATTAAAATCCAATGAGGTTATTGCTTCAATTATTATTGAACGGATGATCGGTTTTCTCTCTGCACTCTTGGTCGGCTTGATAGGGTTTTCGATTCTTACGATATCAGGGGCTCTTGATGATCGATTCCAGTCGGTATGGTGGGTGGGAGGATTATTTCTTCTATTATCAACCTTTGGTTTTGCGATGTCTTTTAGCCAAACCGTTTTTGATTTTATTAGGGAGAGAATTTTGGGGTCCTTCAGGGAATCGTGGCTCTTAAAAAAGATTACCAAGTTTCACATGATCTATCGGGAATATCAAAATGATAAAACAACCCTTTTTAAATTTTCTTCACTAACATTTGGCGAGCAGTTTCTTCCAATCCTTCATGCGTGGCTAATTGCCAAGGCGATTGGTGTTGACATCGGTCTTGTTTATATTGCTGGAATTGTACCTTTAACTCTTTTGATTACAAGGATTCCGATTGCCATCAATGGGCTAGGGGTCTTTGATGCTACTTTTATGGTATTCATGTCAATGGTTGGAGTTCCTCCCGCAGAAGCCCTTGCCATTACGCTTATCGGTCGGGTGGTCCAAATATTATCCTGGATTCCTTGGTGGTTGGCCTACGTCCTTGGGAGCGGCAGTTTTCGTCCTCCTCGACAGGTTACGGAAGAGAACGTGTAGCGTTTTCTTACCCTGCTTGTAATGAGAAACCACCATGCTTTAAATCAGGATTCTTTTTTAGAAATTAAAAGATTTTCCTTATCAATGAATAATAATAAAAATATTCAAGAAGGCTTTCAAGACTGTTTTCCAATTTTTGTCGTAGGAGCCGCAAGGTCAGGCACAACCATGTTGCAGCTCATAATCAATGCCCATCCCAAAATTGCTATTTTTGGGGAGATTCATTATTTTGACCAAATTTTGCAAATCAAGCGATTCATACCTTCAATGAGTAGGGATGAAGATTTGGAAAAATTTTTTTCTTTTGTGAGAAGAATTCGAGCGTTCCAGTTTTTGCCGGGTATTGAGGAAATTCTTTCGGGGGTTAAAGATAGAATGCTAGTGATCAAGTCGAGAACTTATGAGGGATTCTATAGGATTCTTCTCGAGGAGTACGCAAAAATAAAGGGGGCAACCAGGTTTGGGGAAAAAACACCAGGGAATGTGAGGCATATTGATCAACTTTTTAGAATATTTCCTAATGCCAAGGTTATTCATATTATCCGGGACCCCAGGGATGTTGTGGCCTCCAGTTTGAAAATGCCAGATGCCTCAAAGGATATCATTATACATGCTCTTTCTTGGGCAAGTGATATTGTTTTGGGTAATCATTTTTCCAATAGAGAAGAATCCTATATTGAAGTTCGGTATGAGGATTTAACTCAACACCCTAAAGAGGAGATGGAAAGATTATGCAGGTTTGTGGGAGAGGAATATTCCGAAACCATGTTGGAATTCTATAAGACATCTACTAATTATTTTAAAAATGAACCTTGGAAAAAGGGAACTTTAAAAAGGGTAAACACCCAATCTATCCGGAAGGGGGAAAAAGTATTGTCACGGTCAAAGATATTCATCATTCAAAAATTAACTGGTTTTCTCATGAGAGAATATGGGTATGAGTTTTCATCTATTGCCTTTAATAAAAAGCTATTGGCCTTTATCTACCTCCCAATTGAATTGTTAAAGTCCAGCATGCATCAAATTAAAAAGATGAACCTGAGAAGAAAACCCAACAAAAATCTAATCGTATCAGGGCAAAATCAAGCCTTGCCAAAAACTTTTTTTAGTCTTCTCTTAAAGAGGCCTAACGTTAAGGCTCGTCATTCCGCATACTATCCTGAAACACAGTAGGTGGATTTAGTTGAAAATGGTTATTCAATGAAAATAGCGATAATGATGCGTGCAATGGATCAAGATAGTGGACACCGGGCAATTATAGAAGGCCTAATCGAGAATATGTTGGAAATAGACCAGGAGAACACTTACCTGCTTTTATATAGGTCCTCAAAGTGGTTTGGGCGCTTTTCTTCCTATCGAAATACTAAGGAAATTCTTGTTCATGCTCCCCAAAAGTTCCTCTGGGATCAGATTGCCGTTCCCTATCGGGCGTGGAGGGAAGGAGCCGATATTATATATAACGAAAAATTTAGTGTCCCCCTAATCAGTCATTGTCCTGTGGCAATGGGAATTCATGAGCCCGCCTGGTGGGCGTGGCCTGAGCATTATGAATGGTGGGACATTGCCTATATTAAAACAATGCTCCCCTTGTATTGTCGAAAAGCATCTGTCTTGTTTGCAATCTCCAATTTTATAATTGAGGAGAATCGAAAATATATAGGATTATCGTTCAATAAAGCAGTTGTTACATATCCTGCTCCGCGGGAATATTTTCGGCCGATCCATGAACCAGGCTTGCTTGAATCTTTTCGAGAAAAATATCAGCTTCCGGAAAGATTTATCCTTGGGGTTACTCGAGTGGATCATGTGGGAAATGAAAATCCAACCTATTATGGAGGAAAGAATGTTGAGACAATTATCCGAGCATACCTTCTATCGCGTCATGAATATCCCCACAAGCTCGTAATCGCAGGTCGAAATGTGAAAGAATATCTTCTCCATACGGGTTGGACCCGGGATGAGCTAGAAGGGGTTCATTTTATTGGGTTTGTCCCTCACAAAGAAATTCCTAAACTTTATAATCTTGCCAGTCTATTTGTTATTCCATCTTTTTATGAAAGTTATGCAATGGCAATGGTCGAAGCCATGAGCTGTGGTTGTCCTGTTATTGCATCAAAGACCGGGGCTTGTCCGGAGATTGGTGGAGGTGCCGCAGTCCTTGCAGATCCAAAAAAACCAGAGGATTTTTCGCAAAAAATGGTTAACGTGTTAACCAACGAAGATTTCAGGATAGGGTTAAGGAAAAAAAGTTTGGATCGGTCGACCTTTTTTAATTGGGAGCGGAGTGCAAATATTACACTTCAGGAACTCAAAAAAACAGTTCGCGTTATGAAATAAAGGAGACCTGGAAAGAGGGGATTAATTGTGTTGACTCAGCATGAAAAAAACTAACCAAACGAGATGAGAGAACAACGAGTCAAGTATTTCACACTCTCAACTTTATACCTTGTTGTACTTTTTGTTTTATTATTATCCCCTTTTGATCTCCACCTTCCCATCTTGAAAAGTGAGATTCAATGGCTTGAGCAGTCAAGAGGGATGGAAATTAGAGGGACGGCAGGGATTAGATCCTCCTCATCCGCGGAGAAGTTATATAACGCAATGAAGACAGGTTCGGGGATAACCTTAGAGTTTTGGATAACGACCAAGCATTTAAATCAAAAAGGACCCGCTCGAATTATAAGCTATTCCGCTAATAAGGTTAGAAGAAATTTTACCATAGGCCAGGAAGGAAGAGATCTTATTGTTAGATTAAGAACAACAAAGACGAATCTCAATGGGAAAAATCCCGAATGGAGAGTGGAAGATGTATTGGATTCCAATCATCCTCAGCATATTGCCGTTACATATGACTTTTTTAAAGAAAAAATTTATGTGGATGGGCAGCTTCGTGATTCATCGACTGCCCTGAGTGGTGATTTCTCCAATTGGAATCCGACTTTCCCTTTATTGATTGGGAATGAAGGGACAGGCAATCGCCCATGGGTCGGAAAGATATTTTTAGTCGCTCTATACAATCGAGCCTTATCAGAACAAGAGGTGGTTCAAAATTATCGTGCAGAATCTTTAAAAGGAATTCCCGGAAATGGTCCTTCAGGTCGAGTCATGGATGGAATTACTACGTTATATTTGTTTGATCAAAGAAAGGGAGAGGTCATCATGGATAAGAGTGGGGTGAAACCGTTCATTCAAACTCAAATTCTTACCGGACCAGAGATTACCAATCAGGTATTCCTTATGCATCCTTTCCAAAACTTTAACCTCTCATGGAAGCAGTTAACGGATATACTTATCAATATTGTTCTCTTTATTCCATTGGGTTATTTGGCTTATGCTGCAACGGTATTTGCAAATAATGATTCAGGGATTAAAATGGTGTCGGTTTTAATTTTAGGGGTTTTTTTTTCCCTTTGCATGGAGTACCTCCAGTATTACTCGTTGGTTAGAATTTCATCGCTGATGGACGTGATCAATAACGGAATCGGTACGTTTCTTGGTATTATTATCCAAAGATTCCGGACTGTATCTACCTAAACCAAATAAGATCTTAGAAAATATGCGGTTTCAAAAACTTGAAAAAACGGCATCGGACCTTGATTGGAAAATAGACCTTTCAATTGTGATTCCAGTAATGAATGAAGAGGAATCGATTTTAGAGTTGTATTCTTCCATAAAAAATATTTGTGATGGGTTAGCCCTCCAATATGAAATCGTATTTATCGATGATGGAAGCCAGGATAAGACATTTAGATTGCTAACCGAAATGCAGCTTAAAGATCAAAGGATTCGGATCATCAAGTTCAGAAAGAATTACGGGCAAACCTCTGCCATGGCAGCAGGGTTCGAATTGGCGCGGGGAAAGATCATTGTGAGTATGGATGGAGATCTCCAGAACGACCCCTCTGATATTCCCCGGCTCCTGGATAAGATTGAAGAAGGATATGACGTCGTCTGCGGTTGGCGGAAAAGGCGGCAGGATAAATTTTGGAGCCGCTTATTACCCTCAATGATTGCCAATTGGATTATTAGTAGCGTAACGGGAGTAAAAATCCATGATAATGGCTGTTCCTTAAAAGCTTTCCGCGGTTCTGTGATTAAAAATGTAACGCTTTATAATGAGATGCACCGATTTATCCCTGCCATGTCGACACTAACCGGAGCGAGAATTTCAGAGATTGTGGTCAATCACCATCCACGACATTTTGGAAAGAGCAAATATGGGATTGGGAGAACCTGGAGGGTGGTTCTCGATATTATTACCGTAAAAATGATTATAAGTTTTTCTTCTCGTCCGGCGCTTTGGTTTGGTTTCTTAAGCGTACCCTTCACCCTTTTAGCCTTCATCGCAGTCTTTTTAGGAATGGGCATGTTTCTGGGTGAACAAATCGACGGTTGGTTGATTTTATCAACGGTCAGTTTTCTTCTGTTATCCTTAAGTGCCCATCTCTTTGCGATGGGAATTATAGGAGAACTTTCGGTGAAAATGGGGGATAATTGGCCTGAAAGGGGTATTAAGCCAACCATGGTGGTTCAATAGATAAATATGGAACAACAAAGAATGATAAACAAGGAAATAAAAGAATTGGATAGTGAAAAAACATCGGATGTTGCAATCGATATTTCGGTCGTGGTCCCTGTTACTGAACGGATTGACGATCTTCGAGAAATTTACGTCCAATACGCACGAAAGCTTTCAGCATATGGAAAAGCCTTTGAATTTATTTTTGTTGTGGATGGATCCTATTTGAATGTTATCGGTGTATTGAATGATTTGAAAAAAACGTATCAAAATATCAAAATCGTTTCCTTAAGTCGATCTTTTGGAGAAGCAACAGCGTTATCGGTGGGTTTTGAGGTTTCAAGGGCACCCGTTATAATGACAATATCCTCCTATTTTCAAGTTGAACCCGAAGAAATCGATCGAATTTTGAATAAGGTTTTTCAAGAAAATTATGATCTTGCCATTTCCAGGAGATTTCCTCGTATTGATTCCTTTTTCAACCGGATACAATCTTGGATCTTTCATCGGCTAACCCAGTTACTGACGGGGAGAACCTATCATGACCTGAGTTGCGGACTTCGAGCGATAAAGAGAAAAGTTGTCGAAGAAGTCCCTCTTTACGGAGACCTCCATCGATTTCTACCCTTATTGAGTTACGAGAGAGGATTTCGGGTGGCAGAGGTTTGCGTAAAGCAAAGCGCCTATGATAAAAAGCGGAGGATTTTTAAACCCGGAATCTATATCAGAAGGCTACTGGATATCCTAACACTATTCTTTCTATTCAAATTCACGAAAAAACCCTTGCGGTTCTTTGGGTTGCTGGGATCGGGTCTGGTGGGAATTGGAGGAATGATCATTGTTTACTTGGGAGCAGACCGGATCCTAGGACACGGCGCCATCGCTGACCGACCTATTCTAGTCCTCGGTGTATTGCTTATCGTTTTGGGAGTTCAGTTATTTTCTATTGGTCTTCTGGGTGAAATAATCATTTTTACTCATGCAAGGAAAGTAAAGGACTATGCCATCGAGCGTATCCTTGAGTAAGGTGGAAAAGCAAGCCACCAGGAAGACTAAAAAAGATTTTCAAAAAATCGTTGACGCCGTATTCGAACGTATTAGGAAGAATTACAAAGAGATATTCGGTTTAGACTCGATTCCCACTATTGAAAGATTGAATACCATCTGCAGGCCCCGATCCCTTGTACTGAAGGTTAACCTATGCAATGGAAGCACTGGCCGTAATTACTTCGTCAAGATCTTTCAATTCCCAGATCAGAAACTGGGTTATGAAAAAATGGCTAGAGAATATAGGGTTCTCAAGGCTCTAAATGAACAAAATCATCGATTAGTGGAGTTCGATGTTATCTTTCCCATCGCTTGTTTTGAGGATCTGCAAGCCATTGTTACTGAGGAATTCTCCGGCCAGGCCTTCAGCCATATCCTTAAACATGGCACCCGTTTTCATTTTGGATTTAGGTCAATTACACAAATCGAGCAGTATTGTCAATTTTCTGGCAGATGGTTAAGCCATTTCCAGAAAGAGTCCAATCGGATTAATGGGCGTCCTTACAGTCATTCTGAAACGGTAATCGATATCCATGCACAAGTGACAAATGCACGAGAAAGGGGTTTCCTTAGTGGGCAGATATCCGATCAGGTAAGAGAGCACGTGGAACGGGTGGCTTCAGAGGTGTGTTATGACATACCCATATCTGGAATGCATTCGGACTTTATTCCGTCGAATATTCTGGTTGGAGACCGTAACGTGACGGTGCTGGATTTTGCAGATTTTAGGAAAGGACCGATTTATCGAGATGTCATCACCATGTTACATGCCTTGGATAACTACTGTTGGAATCCCTTAGTTAGGGTTGGAACCATCAGGAGTTTACAAAGTCTGTTTTTGTCAAGCTATGGAACGAAGATTCGAAAACAAGATATACCGCTTGTCAGCCTTCTTGAAATTCGACAAGCATTAGGGGAAATACTAAGTCTTTCTCACAGTATGCGAAATCAATGGCTATTATCTCCGGCCTACCGTCTGGCCCTACATCGATTAACCAAACGTTTGTCTCAGATAATTAAAAATTGGAGGAGAGAAGGAGAGTCTTACACGATTTGTGGTGTTGAATGGGGTGTGGATGACCATGGAAGCAAGTAAGTGGGACTAGCTCTGCGTTTAGATGAGATTTTTTTATGAGGAAGATCCTTAAAGAAGTATTTTTTTATTTTTGTGACATTTTTGGGTTGACGCGATACTTCAGATGGCTAAACAGGAAAAAAATTTTAATTTTGATGTATCACGGGGTTGTGAGACAGTCCCTTGAGCCTTTTTGTTGGACTCAGCTTCCTGAGAAAAAATTTAGGTTTCAAATTTCATATCTTAAAAAGAATTATTCGGTCTTAAAACTTTCAGAGCTAATCGAAAAAATGCGAAATGGGAAACCCCTTCCGGATTACACAGCCGTGGTCACTTTTGATGATGGATATCGCAATAACTATACGATTGCTTATCCCATATTAAGCCAGTACCATATCCCAGCGGTAATTTTTTTGGCGACAAGGTGTGTGTCAGACCAAGTCCATTGTTGGCCCGATCGTTTATACCTTGCTATTAAACACACTTCTAAGCAGGGGATTGATCTAACCAAATGGGGCCTGCCATATTATTCTCTTCGTTTACCCATTGAAAAGGAAATGGCAAATCAAGAAATTGCTGAATACTTAAAAATGTTACCACGCCATGAAAAGGACCTCATTTTAGAAGAAATAATCGATCATTTGAAAATTCATTCGATTTCAAGAGATTCAGATTTTGATCTGATGTCTTGGGATGATATAAAATTTTTAAGTAATTATGGTTTGATTGAATTCGGCTCCCATACGGCTACCCATAATATCTTAAGTCAAATGGACCCCTCAGATGCCGTGAAGGAAATCAAGGAGTCTTGTGAAACGATTGAGCATCATTGCGGAAAAAGTTGCCAATTTTTTGCTTACCCCAATGGAAGGAAGATCGACTTTACGGACTATGTAAAAGAACAATTGAAAAAATCCCAAGTAGATTGTGCATTGACGACCATTCCGGGTCTAAATGATCGATCTGAAGATTTGTTCGAACTAAAAAGAGTTTCTATCGGTGCCGATATCAGTCCTGCGCGATTTAAATGCCTCGTTTCAGGATTATCCTACCACTTTAAAAATTCAAGCTTGATCCCCTAAATGGAAATTTGTTTAATCAATCGGTTTGATCAGATCAATCCTGAAAAATTGATTTGGAATAGATTGGCACAAAAGAGCGGATTAAACACAATCTTCCAAACCTACGAGTGGCATCAAGCCTGGTGGGAGGTATTTGGGGATGACCGTGAACTTTTTGTAATTGTTGCAAAGGAAGATGGGGAAGTTGTGGGAATTGCCCCTTTGATGATTACTTGCCAGGATACTATCCTTGCTCGAAAAAGAATTGTTGAATTCATAGGTTCTGGCACTTCGGATTATTGTAACTTTATCACAAACGAAAGTTGTGAGAATATAATTCCCTTGATGATTGAATTCCTTTTTGAAAATAGAAATCGTTGGGATTGTCTTAAGCTTACAGGGATTACTGAAAACTCCGTTTTAAGCAAGATACTCATAGGAGCCTGTTCCAGACACATGCGCGGTAAGTTTTTTGTGAAGTATTCTAATTCCCACAAACTGGTGATCAATAACTATGACAATGAGGTAAAACGGGTGCTTAGAAAGAAGAGCCTTAGGAGGAGACAAAATCATTTCAGAAAACAAGGGAGTTATGAGGTTGACCATTTATTTGACCCAGCTAAAATTGAGACACATTTGAATTCTTTTTTCGAGCAGCATATCTCACGCTGGAAGTCTTCTCGTACTCCTAGTCAATTCCTAAATGAAAAATCAAGACGTTTCTTTTTAAGGCTTGTGGAAAATCTTGGCAGCAACAACTGGTTGCTTTTTTCGGTGATACGTTCGGGGGGAATTCCTTTAGCTTACCACTTTGGATTTAATTTTAATGGAATATTAACCTGGTATACCCCCTCTTTTAATCAGGTTTTTTTAAAATATTCCCCCGGGCAGGTACTTTTAAAAGAGTTGTTGGATTATGCTATTCAAGAGCGAATGGATGCATTTGATTTTACCATTGGGAGTGAAGAATATAAAAAGCGGTTTTCAAATGAAACCGGAAGAGTTCAATCTTTTTATATTTATAGCAATTATCTGGATTATGAATTGGAGAGGATGGGAAGCCTTTTTAGAAAAGTGGTTCGCTTAGCAACCTGATCCTATGCCGAAAACATTTTTAGAGAAAAAAGTTTTGGTTCTCGATGGAGAATGGCCATCCGCACTTGCCATTGTCCGTTCACTAGGCAAAAGAGGGATACCGGTGTCTGTTGGATCAAGTAGACCTAAATCGCTGGCAGCGAAATCCAAATACTGCTCCGATCATTTTATTTATCCAGATCCTTTGTTTGACGTATCCGGTTTTACAAAAACACTATTGGATCATGTTCATAAAGATGCTTATGAACTCATTATCCCTGTGACGGATCTTACGATATGCCCTATCATGAAGATACGGAATCAAGTGGAAGCCATTGTTCCCGTTGCGATGGCACCTAATGATAAACTGGCCATCGTTCTTTCCAAAAGTCGAACGGGAGAGCTCGCTAAAGCAATCGGGATTCCAGTTCCGTACACATGGACGCTGAAAAATGTTCAGGATTTGAGAAAAATTGAAGAGGAATTATCTTTTCCTGTTGTCATTAAACCGGACAGCTCAAAGTCCTGGATATCCGAAGATTTTGGCAAAGATCTTTCAGTTAGCTACGCCTTTGATTTCGGAGAATTAGAAAAAAAAGCCACTTCTTTGCTCGAATGGAATCCTGTGGTTATTCAGCAATACGTAACCGGAGAAGGTGTTGGGATGGCTGTTCTCGCAGAAGAAGGAAAGATAAAAACAGCCTTTCAATACCGAAGGCTCCATGAAGTACCTTTGAGCGGGGGGCCAAGTTCTTACCGCATCAGTGAACCCATTGTCCCTGAGGTAGAAGAATACGTTTCCAGGCTGATGAGAAGCCTTTCCTGGAGTGGAATTGCCATGATTGAATTCAAAAGGGATTGCAAGACCCGAGCCCTGTATTTGTTAGAAATTAACGGAAGGTTTTGGGGTTCACTACCGCTTGCCGTGGCAGCCGGAGCAGACTTTCCCTATTATTTATATGAATTTATGGTTAGTCAACGGAGGAATTTTCCCAGGACCTATAAAACAGAAAAACGTTGTCGAAACATCGAAAAAGAGTTGGAATGGTTAAAAACCGTCTTGTTTAGAAAAAAAACAGAGAATCCAATTATAAAATACCCAACCTATAGCCGTATTTTAATAGATACCTTTAGGTTTCTGAATCCAACGGAGTGCTCTGATACGTTCAGTTTTACCGATCCTATGCCCGGTTTTCAGGATATTTATAATATTTGGGGGAGCCTGGTTGCTTTTGCAAAAAAGAGGATCATTTATATGAGAGAGCTTCGACGCATGAAAAAGATAAAAAAGGACCCCAAGACCCTCTTTGAAAAAGTAGATCAAATTAAAAAAATCCTTTTTGTCTGTACAGGTAATGTGATCCGAAGTCCGTTTGCTGCAAGGTATCTTGAACAAGCCCTAGACAGAAACAGAGAGTCAATTTTCATTGATTCTGCCGGACTCGATACTGTTTCTGGCCGAAATGCACATCCAAATATGATTAAGAAAGCAAAAGAGATTGGTTTGAATGTGAAATCTCATCGTGCTGTTTTGATCAGTGATGCAATGGTCCGAAAAGCCGATATCATTCTGGTGATGGAAATTAAGCACCTGGTTATGATGAATCAGCGTTATCCAGATTCGATGGAAAAAACGTTTCTTCTAGGGTGTTTCTCGGAAGATAACTTAATGGAAGTTCCTGATCCTGATTTGGAAAAAGATGTTATCTTTGAGACCTGCTTTACCCAGATCATGAATTCTGTGAAAGTTTTGGCTTTACGCCTCAACGGGAATTTGGGAACGATTTAGATCTGATTATGGTTTCAAAGAAGAGTGGAAAAATTAATATTCTCTTTCTCGTAGATACATACAAGAACGGTGGTGGAACGGAAACGCATATTGCTAATCTGGTCAAACATCTCAATCGGAATCGGTTCAATAGCATTATCTGCTCTTTTGATATGGAGGAATGTCCCTTTGTGGAAAGGATTAGGAGCGTAGGTGTTCCGGTTGAATACATCCGGGTTGGCAGAATTTATGGACCTCATGCGATTTATCAGGCATTAAAACTTCTTCGTCTTATTAAACACTACCATATTGATATTGTTCAGAGTTATCATTTTAAATCTGATACCTACGGAGTCTTCATATCAAAGATTGGGGGAGTAAAGAGAATCGTTTCAAGCCGTAGAGATATGGGAGATCTCAAGAAAGCTCACCAGGTTCTTTTATGCAAATTTATGAACCGATTTGTTGATCATTTCAACATGGTATGTGATTCAGTTGGAAAAGCAATGCACAAAACCGAGGGTATTCCAATGAGAAAAATGACAACGATATATAATGGTGTTGATTTAGACCAATTCCCAGTGGTGAAGATGAATGACATCCTCAATTTGCGAAACAACCTTGGGATATCTCCAAAAGCATTTGTGATCGGAATCATTTCCTATTTCCGATTTGAAAAGGCTTACGATGTTTTTTTTGCTGCTATTGATAAAATTCGGAATCAGATTCCAGAATGGGCCGTCTTGATCCTTGGAAATGGCCCGCTTGAGGCAAATTTTAAAGCGTTATGCAAGACTAAAGGCTTGGAAGGTCGAGTAAAATTTATGGGATCGGTTCTAAATGTTGAACGATACATTGCATTAATGGATCTTGTCTGTCTTGTGCCTAGAAGTAACGAAGGATTTTCAAATGCTATTTTGGAGGGAATGGTTATGGGAAAGCCAATAATTGCCACTGATGTGGGTGGGAACGCGGAAGCGGTTGTGATGGGGGATACAGGAATCTTAATTCCACCCAATGACCCGGTCCAGTTGGCCAATGCCATATTACAGCTCTATCAGAATCCTAGCCTTCGAATGGCAATGGGAGAAAAAGGTAAAAAAAGGGTCCAGGATAATTTTTCATTGGAACAAATGGTAAAAAAGATGGAGGATTTCTACATACAAATTTTGGAGGGAAAATTACGGTGAAAGGTCCAAATGTTTTGTTGATATCTATCGATACGTTACGAGCCGACCATCTTACTTGCTACGGTTACAAGCGGCCCACATCCCCTAACATCGATCAGCTAGGGAGGGAAGGGGTCGTTTATGAGAAAGCATATTCGACTGCCGTGTGGACTCCTCCGGCCCATGCCTCTCTGCTAACAGGTTTATACCCCTCGAGTCATGGGGCTGTTGGTGAAAATCGTTTGAGGCGTGACATTCCGACCCTTGCTCAGGTTCTGTTGGGGTGTGGTTATAAGACTTTTGGTTTTATTAATAACTCCCAGGTGGGAGAACTCGTCGGACTCGAAAAGGGGCACCAGGTTTATCAAGAAATTTGGAAGGGGCAACCCTCAACGTCACTGGTTCAAAGGGGAATCAATTTTTTATTGAGAAAGGGTGCCGGTATCATGGGTGTTAGCGACCATGGTGCACATCGAACCAATCAACTGGCTTTTCGATCGTTCCTGGATAGTCGGGATAATCCTTTCTATATGTTTCTCCATTACATAGAACCTCACAACCCCCTTGATCCCCCATCTGCCTTTAAAGCGCGATATTGGAAAGACATTTCTCTCCAAAATATCGATCTGAAGAAGGTGGGCCTGGTTGCTAATAATCCCCTTATTTATTTTGTAGATGAAATGACACTGAATTCCAATGAAATTGAAGCATTGAAAGCGCTATATGATGCAGAGATAAACTATTTGGACCAAAAAATAGGCGAACTCACAGATTTCTTGAAGCGGGAAGGAATCTATGATGAGACCATGATTATCCTAACCGCGGATCATGGCGAACACTTCGGGGAACACAATCTTTATTCCCATGTTTCTAGCCTATACGAGCCAATAATCCATATCCCTTTAATAATTAAATATCCTGGACGCTCAGATAATGGAAAGTGGATGTCAAGCCTTGTGCAGTTAGTGGATGTTTTCCCTACGGTAATTGACGTATTGGGTTTAGATCAACAGTTATCAGAGAAAGTCCAAGGGGTGAGCTTGGGAGGAACCAAGGAAATTTTTCATGAGTTTATTATTGCGGAATGGGAAGGGAGAATTCCAAGCTTCATCATGAAGCGGGTTGGAAATCCGGACTCAAGTGAGGTGGTTCGGCGATTTAAAGACCCTATGGTAATGATTAGGCAAGGCGATCATAAATTTATTAAAAGTGAGAGTGGAAAAGAAGAGCTGTACGATATTGGGCGCGACAAAGATGAACGTTTCAATAAGATTGGTGAGGAAAAGATTATTGCGGCAGAGCTAAAGAAAAAACTTTTAAAATGGCAAGCGATGAATCAAAAAATAGAACACGAAAAACAATCTTCAGTGGATGAATTAACTAAGAAAAATCTAGAAAGTTTGGGGTATCTGTAGTTTATGAGTTCATCTTTTGGGCCTTTTTTGTTTCGAATAAAATATCCGCTCCTTCTTTTTTTAATTCTATTTTTGTCAGCTTTCTGGAAGTTCAATTACGTGGGGGATTACGTTACGTATACCGATGAGATATTAAGTTCCGTGGTGGCTGATTCGATTTCCAGGACAGGGTTACCGTATCTTCCCTCCAATTCTCTTTATACGCGTGCTCCCTTTCACCACTACCTTCTATCGATACCGATCGGCATTTTCGGTATTGACTATTTTTCGATGAGATTGAATTCAATTCTGTTTGGTCTATTGACTATTTTTATCATTTACCTTCTTGGAAAAGAAATTTCCAACCCTCAGATTGCAATTTTGGCTGCTTTGATCCTGTCTGTTTCTTCTCTGTTTAGTCAATTTTCGTTGTCGGGGCGAATGTATATTACCTATGCAGCTTTCTATACATTAAGCATGTACTTTTTTTATATGGGTTTTATCAAGGGTAGGGTGGTATCAAAGTGGTTGGCGATCTTTTTTATGGCTGCAACTATGCTGAGTTCGGAGGCAGGAGTCTTGGTTGGCCCGATCTTCGCCTTTACTTTTCTCGTTTATCGAATTCCGGGTTGGTGGAAGGAGACCCCGTTATACGTTGGACTTGTCATTTGGGGTCTGTTTTTTTGGTTTGTCAAGATCTATGAGATTCCTGGGACTTACGAATCCTTTACTGCCCATTCAGGTGTTGGGCAACCTATTCTGATTCACGCAGGCATGCCTATAAAGGAGATCATCGGAAACCTGATTTATCCTTGGCGGGCATTGGACAAGCTATTACCCTTTTCTATGCCATTCTTCTTAATAATGGCTGTTTGGATAATCGGTAAGGGAGATCTTCGCCTTCATTATCCCCTGGTGGTCCTTTTGCCGGCATTGATCATTGGATCTTTCCTAACCTATCGCGTTCAACACAGGATCATTGTTGGATGGGTTCCCCTTTATATCTTGGCGTGCTCTCAGATGATTGGGACACTTACCTTATGGTGCAAGAAAGAACTCGAAGGTCAGCGGTTGGTTAAAAGCTACGGGGTCTTACACAAAGATTTGGCTAGCGTTTTCATTAACAGACGATATCTGCTGCTAACAACCCTGAGCATCTTTGTGGTCATGGCAATGGGAATTGTGGTCTTAAATAAGATTAACACCTCGGGAGCGTTTTTGGGATATGTAGGGCAGGCCTTCGGTTACCACGATTTGCGGGTTAACCAGAACCTGGCTCCTTCATACCACTATCTGAGTTCACACGTGGAACCGAATGATCCAATAATTTTAACAACCCTCGAGTATGGTCTATTCTTTTTAGGTCCTGACTATCAATTTTTTTATCTTCGCCAGAAAAAGATCGGTGGTGAGGGGGAAGAAGGATTTACCTCCTTTGAAAAACCCTATGAACCTTACTATGGGAAACCCCTCATCGACACAATTGGCAAGCTTCAGCAACTTATTGATGACGCAGAAAGTCCAGTTTGGGTCATTTTAGATTATAAATCAGATTCTTATGTAGGTCCTGAAATAATTTCCTTTATCGAACAAGAGTTTGATCTCGTATTTAATGACAATCGAGAAAATAGAAGCAAGGTTTATAAACGGAATACCCTTTAGAATAGGCGGGAAAGTTCAGGGACATGGCGACTGGAAAGGGATCAATGGGAAGTCGAGTAATTAAAAATATATTTTCAACCTGGGGAATGTATTCGACAATAACGGCTATCCGGTTCTTCCTTACCCCCTTTTTCATCCACAAACTGGGGGATTCTCAATATGGAATATGGGTACTTATTTTATCCCTAATCGGTTATATGGAGTTGCTAAATCTTGGGTTAAACACCGCCAACGTGAGGTATTTATCGAAATATTTCGAGTTAAGTGACCACAAATCTGCCAATGAAATATTTAATTCTGGACTGTTTATTTTTTTAATCTTGTGTGTAGGCACCTCTTTATTGATTCTTTCCATCGCACCTTTTTTAGGGAGCTTGTTTAGCTTCATGGATAACCGCATTTACATGGTAATTTTTGTTATTGCCGGTCTAAATCTAGCCCTAGAATTTGTTTTTTATGCCTTTTCCGCTATTTTAAGTGCAGAACAAAAATTTTTTGAAGTCAATATCATAACAACTATTATATTTATTGCTCGCTCAATTGCAGCGGTAATTCTTTTATTAAACGGATACCAGCTAATGGCTATTGTATTGAATCAAACATTTTTCAATGTGGTAAGAGGGCTGACCCTATCAGTCTACTCCTTAAGATCAGCTCCCAATTTGAGAATCCATTTAGGTTCTGTTAGGAAAAATGCACTGGTTAAAATTATGAATTTTTCCTTTTATATTTTTATAATTAATATTTGCAAGAAAATAAATCTTTCTATTTGGTCGATTGTGATTGCAATCTTTATGTCTCCTAACGCAATTACTTTTTTTGCCATTTCGAATAATCTTATTATCTATTTACAAAATTTCATACTGGCCATATCTAAGGTTTTAATTCCCCGGTTTAGCCAGTTGGATGCTAAAGACAATGAACAGAAGATTCAGGAATATTATTTGAGTTTTACCCGAATATCCTTAATTATCGCAATTCCAGTTATCTTCATTTTTATGTTTTATGGGGATTCTTTCATAGCATTGTGGATCGGTGATGAATACGCTCCGGTAAGCGGGACGATTCTGATGATTTTGTCCATAGGGGCCCTTTCCCAGCTTTCTCAATCCACAACCCACAGCCTTCTTAAGGCTACGGGAAAGCACAAAGTGTTGTCCTTTTTTACAGTTTTAGAGTCTGCATCTATATTCATTCTCAGTTTTTTTTTAATACAAACCCATGGTCTCGTCGGATTGGCATATGCCTACACAATTCCACTATGCATCGTAAATCTAACCTTGATTCCAATATTTACCTGCAGGGTATATAGAATAGACCTCTGGGAGTATTATACGAAATACCTTTTAAAGAATGTTTTTAGCCTTATTCCAGTCCTGTTGATATACTACCTCCTGAAAAAGGATATTGTAGATTCCATTCCCATGTTTGGTTTCCTCGCAGTGATGATTATAGGGGTTTTTTTTGTTTCCTCCTATTTGTTTACCCTGGATTTAAGAGAAAGACAGAGATTGAACTATCTTGTGAAGGCTGACAGAATGGGTTTGGGATGATCAAGTTTGGGCTATCAAGTTATTTACCTCTTGTTATTTATATATCTTCCGTTGTGACTTATTTCATCATGTTATTTTACAAGCGGGAAATTGGGCTATATTTTATCGTTGCTCTTATTCCGATGCAGGTTCTCATTGAGAAAATACAAGTTTTTCCATTGGGGAAGGATATTGTTGACATCTATCTTGTTACCTTGCTTCTGCTTTGTCTATTGAGGCCTGAGAAACAAGAAGAGAGGGATTTGAATTTCTTAATCCCTATGAAACCGATTTTATTTTATATGTTTTTGACCTATGTTTTTCTGTGGATCGGTTCCTTCATCAATGGCCTAGATCTTCCCATTTCAGGTGAGGATGTGAGATTTATTAATTGGAAGAATCATATGATCCTTCCTGTCCTTTTTATCGTTACCTTCAAGATAATTTATAACAAACGGCAGATGATTAATCTCATCTCTGTAATCATTATCTCCATGTTTCTTGTTAGCTTTCATTTTTACCGGAATTTTGGACATACCGGTGGCCATTTCAGGGAGGAGAGAAGATGGAGCGGAGTCTTTACCTATCTCGGTCCAAATGAAATCGGGGCATTCTGGGCCGAGTATTCTTTTATAATCCTAGGACTCTTATTAATCTCCAAGGTTGGACCTTGGAAGTGGCCCTTGATTGGAGTGTTAGGATTGAACATCTATTGCATGGTTTATTCCTTTTCAAGAGGGGCCTATCTAGCGTTTGGTATTGCCTTTCTCTTTATCTCTGTTGCCACCCGAAACATAAAGGCCATCGTTTTTGTTTCCCTCATGGCTATTATCTTGACTTATTTAATTCCCCAATCCGCTATAGAGAGAGTCAATATGACACAAGATGAGGAGGTTGGACTCGAATCATCCGCGGCTGGTAGATTGGGAAGATGGAAGCATGGAGTTGATCTCTTTATTAAAAATCCCCTTGGATATGGATATGAAACGGTGGCCGTTTTGGGATTTAGGGGAAACCGGGGGTACCTATCCAGTAAAGGAGACCCCCATAACCGATACGTTGAGTTTTTGGTGGAAATGGGAATTATTGGAATTGCCCTTTTCCTTTATCTTTTCTATCTGGCCTTTAAAGGAGGATGGAAACTCTATTTAATGGCGGAGGATAATTTCCTAAAAGGATTGGGGTTGGGTTTTTCTGCTACAGTGGTTGCCTGTTTCATTGTCAATATTTTTGGGGACCGGTGGACCTATGCAATGTTGGGTGCTTTTTATTGGGTCGTGTGGGCCCTTGTGGTACGGGGAAACATCATAGCAAATAAAAAACAATCAATGGTGGAATTGAACAGCACAGCCACCGTATAAAATTTGGGGGAAAATAGAGGATGAATAAACCTAAAGCAATAGGATCTCCTTCTAAGGTGTTTGAAATCGCTTTGGAAGTGCTTGGTGAATCAGGGGCGAAAAAGTTACTTGATTGCCCAACGGGAGAAGGTCCTTTTGCCCAGTTACTTGTTGAGCAAGGTTTCAACGTGTCTTGCTGTGATATCTTTCCGAGCCAATTTAAATTATCTGAGATCTCTTGTGAATTTGCCGATCTGAACGATCGGCTTCCTTATGGCGATAATACTTTTGATGCAGTGGCATGCCTCAATGGACTTCAACGTGTATGGGCAAGGGGACGTGCAGTACGGGAACTGGCCCGTGTTGTAAAACCAGGGGGAAATCTAATCATTTCATTTCCAAATAATGCCGATATCCGGCGGCGCCTATTGTATATGATGACAGGATCTGTCACCTGGAATGTTATTGGCCCCCCCCATGTTTGCGTACCCGATGCAGAAGATCCTGCGGCTTCCTTTCGTTATCCGATGACGCTTGCTAATGTACTGAGTGCCATAAAAAGCGTTGGGCTTCAATGTGAAAGCGTTCGGTCAACACATTTCTCGTTAGGAGCACTCTTACTTTCACCTCTGGTTATTGGACCAAAAATATTTTCTTTTTTTTCTCCAAAGCATTATAAGAAATTTTATATGATGAAGGAGACATCTACATTAGATGCACTGTTAGGAGCTTGGTTGGTGGTCATTGCAAAGAAGCCAATAAATAAACCGATTAATTCTTAAACTATCTTGACTGAGGAGCCATCAAGCCGATTTCTGGAATTGAATCGGGTTATAGAATTACTCAAACTGTTTTAAGTCGTACGAATAGAGGATAAGGAAGTGCCGAAGTATAATATCGTATTGGTTATTGTTGACTCTTGGAATCGAAATTTTGTTGGATGTTTCAATGAGGGGGCCCGAATTGAAAATTTGACCCCCAACCTGGATGCTTTTTCAAAAGAGTGCGTTACTTTTACCTCAGCCTATTCGGCTGGTGTTCGAACAGCGGTGTCAGCTCTTGCAATCCTTTCGGGATGTTGCCCGTGTCGATATGGAGATTGGTATAAATCTGTTTCTCCAAAAAGGACGATGTTGTCGCAAATACTTCAAAAAAATGGATATTCCACGTATGGTTTTACTGCCAATCCATGCACGTCGAGTTGGAGGAAATTTGAAAAAGGGTTTAATGTATTTAGGGATGATGGCATCTTATTCAAGAATATGCATGGGCCTTTGCTAGAGGCCCTCCTTTTACTGAAAACCCTCCTGAGGGATCCTTATAGTTCAGGAGAAGAGTTAAATTTCCAGATCCGGCAAAACTTTAAAAAAGACAAATTACCGTATTTTGTTAGCTTGCATTATATGGATATACACGGTCCATATATTTCCAGATCGGGATGGCAATTCAAAAATAGAATGGAGGCAGGAAGTGTGTGGAAAAAGGCTACTATTTCCCCTGAGAAAATAAATCCAAGTGAAAAGGAGAAAATGCTTGCGGTTTACAAAGAGAAAATGAAGTACCTGGATTCTCAAATTGGGGAGTTGCTGAACGAAAACGATGATAGTCGATCGATGATTATTATTACAGGAGATCATGGCGATCTATTTGGTACCAGGGGATACTATGGTCATCCGGATATATTTTGTAACGAAATGATTAATGTTCCCCTGTTTATTAAGTTTCCTCAGGATTTAGAAATTAAAAGCCAAATTTGTTCTTATCCTGTCAGCCTTATGGATTTGGTTCCTACGGTATTGGATGTTTTGGATATACAGGTAAACTATGATTTTGATGGGAACAGCCTAATGCCGCTTATGTACAATAGAGAAAGTGATTATAAAACGAAATTTATTATAAGCGAGCAAAGCCGAAATTATGCCTGCGCAATTAATGGGGAATGGAAAATGATAGCCAATTATGGGGAGTCAATTTTTGAGCTGTATAATTGGAAAGAGGATTACGGTGAGAAGATTAACTTAATAAATGAGAAAGTCGAAATAAGGGATAGACTGGAGGCATTTATTAGGAATCATATTGAAAAAAACAGGCCAGTTACCTACCAAAAATAATTTACTATTTGGGAAAGCCCACCTACCCTACGAAGCAACAAGGGGTTAAATTAATTTCTCTTGTTAATTTTATGGCATACAAGGTTTTGCACTTATGCAGCAGCTTAGGTATATTTGGCGGTGAGACTATCCTGTTGTCCCTTGCCCAAGAAGGCCCTGTTCTTGGATTTAAACCCATTATTGGCGTCCTAAGAAATTCTAAAAATCCTCATACAGAAATTGCTGAAAGGGCTCACGAAAAAGGAATTGAAAACGTGATTTTCCCTTGTGAGGGAAGATTGGATATAAGGAGTATACGTGAGATTCGCAAGTTTCTCCTAGAGCAAAAGGTTGATATTATTCATTCCCATGATTATAAATCGGATTTTTATGCCCTGTTGGCATCATATTGGTTAAAGGTGCATCGATTAGCGACATGTCATAATTGGAACACCTTCAACCAAAAGCTTAAGTGGTATTCTCGTATAGACAAATATTTGTTGCGATTTTTTGATTCAATAATAGCCGTATCGCCGTTAGTGAAGGAAGAACTGGTGAAATACGGAATTAAACAAAATAAAATCCAAATAATAAATAATGGGGTTAATCTTAACGAATATGAATCTCAGGCCTGGGTGGATAAAAACCTCCTCCGAAATCAACTTGGGGTTCCAAAGGAATGTACAATTGTGGGATGTGTGGGAAGGTTATCTCCTGAAAAAGGGTTTGAAAACTTTATACGTGCTGCAAAGATCGTCGTTCATGAGTACCCAAAGACATGTTTCCTCATAATAGGTGAAGGTCCTGAAAAGGAGAATTTGCATGGTTTAAGTTTATCATTGGGAATTGCCGAAAATACATTTTTTGCAGGATTAAGGAAGGATGTGGCAACACTTTATAAGATTATGGACGTTTTTGTTATTACATCCCTATATGAAGGATTACCAATGGTTTTGCTTGAAGCCATGGCCTCTAAAAAACCGATTGTATCTACAAGAGTAGGGGCAATTCCTCAGCTCATCGAGGATAAATTTAATGGGCTGTTAGTGGACCCTGGAAATGTGGTTGAATTAGCGGATTCAATAAAATTTCTCATTTCCGATAAAGAACAAGCCCAATTATTTTCAGAAAGGGGTTATGGAAAAGTATTTAAAGAATTTTCCTCGCGAATAATGGCAGAAAATTACGAGAAGAGTTACCAACAATTGCTGAAATCAAACCCAGGTTCCAATTAACCCAAATTCCCTCATTTAAACCAAAAACAAAAAATGAATCTTAAAGGCCTTATAACATGTTTTTTAATTGAACAAGGTATTAGAAAAACCGAGAGAAATTTATTTAATTTTGGCCGAATTAAGGCTGCGATCGATTGGTTGTCCACTGCTCAAGATGCCACCGATGACGATGGCGTTTCCCTAAGGTATTCTTTAATTTTTGGATGGTCTCCATCATACCCGGAAACAACAGGGTATATCATTCCGACGTTTTTAAATTATGCCCGGTTGACGGGTTCCAATGAATATTTGGATCGAGCCTTTAGAATGGGGGATTGGGAGATTTCCATCCAAAACAAGGATGGTTCATTTTTTGGAGGGCCTTGGGGGTCCCGGTTAGGGAAATTTGTTTTTGATACCGGGCAGATTGTTTTTGGATTAATCCGATTATATACCCATGGGAAGGATGAAAAATATCTTGAAGCAGCACAGAAAGCAAGTGATTGGTTAGTCAGTGTCCAGGATAAGGATGGGTCCTGGAGTACTTATACATATAACAATATTCCCCACTCATATTATTCCCGCGTAGCTTGGGCATTGGCTCAAATGTTTATCCTAACAAAAAAACCAGTTTACAAGGAGGCTTCGCAGAAGAATATTGAATGGGTCCTTAAAAATCAAAATACCAATGGATGGTTTGATAAAACCGGTTTCAAACTGGCCACCCATACCTATCCCTATACCCATACCATTGCCTATACGATACGAGGGATTCTTGAAACAGGAGAAATTTTAAAGGAAGAACAATATATAAATCGCGCTATTACGTCGGCTTCCCAATTACTTCATTCCATGAATTCTGACGGTTCTTTTTCGGCCACTTTTGGCCCTAACTGGGAAACTGGGTCTAAATTCTCTTGTTTAACAGGGAATGCCCAAATATCCATTATTTTCCTCCGGCTTTTTGAAATAATTGGAGATAAAAAATTTTTTGTTGGGGCAAGGAAAATTAATAATTTTCTAAAGGAGCGACAGCTATTGTCCATTCAAGATCCCAGAATAAGAGGGGCGATTGCAGGATCCCACCCGATCTGGGGCGGGTACCAGCGATTTGCATTTCCGAATTGGGCGACAAAGTTTTTCGCTGATGCTCTTATGTTAGAAGAAAAATTAGCTAAATAAATTAAGATTATCAATTTATGATTGAAAACTAAATGATTATTCCTATTTTAATGTATCATGAGATTGTGCAAAAAGAAATTAGTGTACACCCTTATGCCGTTTCAAAGGATAAATTTTTAAGGCAACTTGATTTTTTAAAATCTAGCGGGTATCAAACGATTCTTTTAGAAGAATTATTCCAAATTATAAAAAAGGATGGATTTGGTCCTGAAAAAAAAATAGTCATCACTTTTGATGATACACAACTGAGTAACTATACCTTAGCTCTTCCTTTATTAAAAAGCTATGGGTTTTCTGGGGAATTTTTTATTGCCACACAATTCATTGGGAAAGGAAAGGATTTACTCGAAGAAAACCATATTAAGGAAATGGCAAAGAATCAAATGTCTATTCAATCTCATACTCATACCCACAGATTTCTGAATGATTTAGCACCAGATCAGATCTACGAAGAACTGGAAAAATCAAAAGATATTTTACAAGATATTACCGGGAAGAAGGTATCTTTTTTTTCCTGTCCCGGTGGCCGGTTCACTGAATCTGTTTTGGAAATTTCCAAAAAGATGGGTTACAAAGCAGTATGTGTATCTTTGCCAAGGGTAAAATGGAGAAGCGGCAAATTTCCTATTTTAGGGAGATTAATCGTTTCAGAAAATACCGATTTTCCTACTTTTGAGAAAATGGTCAAATTGGAAAAAAAGTATATTATAAAAAAGGAAGTAGAGTACACAATGAAAAATGCCATAAAGAGTCTTATTGGAAATGACCTTTATCATAGACTATGGAAATTGACCAAAGATGAGTCCTCTCAAAAATCAAGAGAAGAGAAATAACGGACAATTTGAAATTATAGCATTCCTTTGGCATTGTATATATCCTTGGGATATTCGTTTGGAAAAGATGATAAACCGGTTAGGTGAGCGGGGCCATGAGATCCATGTGATCTCTCGAGGGAAAAAGAATTTGCCGTTAATGGAGTCTTTTTCCTATGGGGAAATCCACCGTGTCTATTTTAAATTGTCAGAATTTTTGGATGTAAGGTTTAGATGGTTGTCCTATCCTATATTTTTTAACCCTTTTTGGATTTACAAAACCTATAAAGTCCTTACCCACTATTCGGTGGATTTGATCGTTGTTCGAGATCTTCCCTTGGCCCTTATGGTGGGGGTCCTGGGTAAATTTTTAAAAAAGCCTGTTGTCCTAGACATGGCTGAGAATTATCCCGCGGCTCTGATTGCCTATGGTAACCCCAGATATAAGCCTTTTCTCTTTTTGAATGGGTGGTTACCCCGAACCTATGAACATTTTGCTTTAAAGTTCATGAAACATATTCTTGTTGTTGCGGAAGAACAAAAGACTCGATTGATTAAAATGGGTTTTTCGGAGGATAGGATTTCATGCATTTTGAACACACCTAATTTAAATTTGTTTCTGGATAAAAAAGAAAAGATTCAAGGAGATAATTTTAATGGAGACGAATTGAACCCATGCATTTTGTATGTTGGGAAAATTGATAAACATCGAGGGGTAAAGATTTTGATCCAGGCGATGCTTAAAGTATTAAAAGAGTTTCCAAATGCGATTTTGCGGGTTGTTGGGGATGGAACAGAGAAACGGAATTTAATAAACTGTGCGGAAAAAATGGGAATAAAGGATTCTGTTCATTTTGAAGGGTGGGTTAATTTTTCTCTCATTCCAAATATAATTAAAAAAAGCAGTGTTTGCACGATCCCTCATTCACGGAGTGAGCATACGGATACTACGATTCCAAATAAAATTTTTGATTACATGGCCATGGGCAAGCCCGTTGTGGTTTCCGATTGCCTCCCCCTTCAAAGGATCGTTCAAGAAGAAAAGTGCGGCGTTATTTTTAAAAACGGTGATAGTAATGATTTAGGTGAAAAAATAATTCAATTACTGCGGGACGAGTCCAGAGTTGGTTATGGAATAAACGGGAAAAAAGCTGTGGAAATGAAATATAATTGGAAAGTTGATTCAGAGAAACTTATTAAAACTTTAGATAGGTTTTTTTCTAAAAAATTATGAGTAACTCCATTAATCTTAATAAATTTAAGGTTTTGTTCTACTTGTTAATGACAATTCTTTTAATTTGGTTATTTTATCCTCTGGGGGGGGCACTATTTTTTGAGTGGAGAAGTGATCCGGAGTTCTCTCATGGATTTTTGATTCCAATCGTATCGGTATACCTAATTTGGATCCATCGGGAAAAAATTGCTTCCCTTCTTTATGAATATGAAAATAATAAAACAAGTTCCCTTAGCGTTTTGTATCTTTTTAGTGGTTTGTCGCTTTTTATATGGGGAAAATTTCTTGACCAGATTTTTATCGAAGGAATTGGGATGGTAACAATTCTATTAGGAATAATTTACGTACTTTATGGATTTACCATGTTAAAGGCACTTTTATTCCCCATTTCCTATTTGGTTTTTATGTTACCCATTCCATATTTCATTAATTATTTTGTCGCAAATCAACTAAAGTTTTTTATTGCGGGAAGTTCAAGTTTCATATTAGGTTTGGCCCAGATCCCAGTTTTTTTAGAAGGACATGTGATTCATCTATCATCACTTTCTTTAGAAATCGTAGAAGCATGTAGTGGAATGCAGACCATCATATCCTTTCTTGCCATTAGTTCGGTGTTTGCTTATTTAGGGTACCATTCCAATTATATTCGAACCCTTTTTATTCTTTTGGCAATACCGCTTGCGATCGCCGCAAATATTCTAAGAATTTCGGCCATCGGGTTTATTTCCTATTATTTTAATAATGATATCGCAGATGGGTTTCATGGCTATGCGTGGACTTTTGTTATTTTAATTGGCATTGTTGGTTTCTTCGCCATTGATCGGGTAATAAAAAAATGTTTTTTTTACGTCCCGCTTAAATTTTCCTTAAAGGGCCAGTAAACAATAGAAAAATTTTTAAAGGTAACTTTTGTGATTCAAAAGTGGATTATTGTAATTTTTTTATTAGGCATCACTGCCCTTTATGTTGAATTTTTCCCTTTGGGAGAGGGAACCCCGTTGAGGGCAAGTTTTGGACTTTTTCCTGAAGCATTGGGAAATTGGACCCAGACTGGTCAAGAAGAAACCTTTGAAAATATTGTAATCATTCCTGATGGTGTAATCTTTTTAAGAAATTTTCAAGACGAGAAAAAAAATATATTATCTTTATATATTGGTTATTGGGGTAAATTTAGACATGGGAATAATATATTTGGGGGACAAAACATTTTACCGGATAAAAATTGGGGTTTGGTCCACACCTCCACAAAGATTGTCCATTCGGGAAAACATTCATTAAGAATTAACCAGGCAAGTTTTAAAAAAAATAATCGCTTTGCACTGGTTTCATATGCTTTTTTCCTTGATTCTTATGGTGTGGTGGGGAAGAGATCAGGGAGAGTTAAATATGCATTAAACGCAATATTGAATAAAAGAACTGATGCTGCTTTAGTTAAAATTTCTTCCTTTTATTTCATGCCTGAAGAGTTTGAAAAACAAAAATCACTTCACCGGGATTTTATTCAAAGAATGCTTCCCCACCTTTCGGAATTTTTCCCTTATGATTTGTAAAAAAGCTTAAGAGGGTATGATTATGGCTTCCTTATTTTTTTGGATTACCTTGGGTCTGATCCTTTATGTCTATGTGGGGTATACACTCTCAATTTTCCTGTTTTCAATTTTTGTTCGAAATCCTGTTAAGAAAAATGATAAATATGAACCCACGGTAACCCTTTTGATTACAGCCTATAATGAAGAGAAAGATATTGGCAAAAAACTCGAAAACGCAGAAGATTTGGAATATCCTCCTTCTAAAATAGAAATTTTAGTTGCTTCGGATGGTTCAACGGACCGAACCGATCAGATTGTAAATGAATACCGTAGGAAGTATGAAAATATTAGATTGCTCCGGGTGGAGGGAAGGGTTGGTAAAACCGAAACCCAAAACCAAGCCGTTATAAATGCAAAGGGAGAGATTATTGTTTTTTCAGATGCAACAACGGAATATAGAAGAGATGCCATCCGGAAAATTGTTCGAAATTATGCGGATCCCACCATTGGGGCTGTCAGCGGGAGGTATAATTATATTACCAAAAAGGGGTCGGCAATGGGGATAGCAACTATATTTTTTTGGAAATATGAGAATTTCATTAAATCTTGCCAAACCCGCATTAAAACCATAACGGGTTGCTGTGGTTGTATTTATTCCGTCCGAAGGGATCTTTATGAACCGTTGAAAAGAGATATCATTAGCGATTTGGTGGAACCCTTAAAAATTCTTGAAAAAGGGTATCGAATCGCATTTGAAAAAGAAGCAATTGCATTTGAGACGACAACGGAGGGGTCCTCTGAGGAATTTAAAATGAGAATCAGAGTGATTACTCGGGGGATGAATGGCATTCTCCATATGCGAGCCTTGTTAAACCCCTTTAAATATGGGTTTGTTTCGTTCCAATTAATCTCACATAAGGTTCTGCGCTGGTTGGTTCCCCTTTTGATGATTGCATTATTTATCTTGAATTGGTTTTTATTGGGTCCCTGGTTTTACAATACCACTTTCTACATGCAATTCAGTTTATATCTATTGGCGCTTGCGGGATGGTTTATTGACAAAAAGGGAGGAAAAGTTAGGATTCTTTCCATGCCTCTTTATTTTTGTGTGGTGAATATTGCTTGTTTAATGGGCCTTTTTAATATTTTAAAGGGGGAGAAAAAGAGTGTTTGGGAAACAGTGAGGAAAGCATGAAGATCGTTTTTGTCACCCAGGAGGATCCTTTTTATATCAGGATATTCTTTGAAACTTTTTTCAATAACTATAAGAACCTTTATGAAATTCAAGGTTTGATTATATGTAGAACAATGGGAAAGAGTATCACCAAATTGATAAAGCAGATGTATGGTTTTTATGGGCCGGTTGACTTTTTTCGGATAGGGTTACGGTACGCAAAAAATAAGATGTTGGGAGCATTGTTAGGGAAAATCTACTTTAAAACGTTTTTTAATATTGAGCACCTTTGCAATTATTATAAAATAAAAGTTATTCGCTGCAAAAATATTAACGATTCAGAGATGATAAAACGATTAAATGATATGAAGGTTGATGTGATTGTATCTGTTGCTGCCCCCCAAATATTTAAAGAAGCAATACTGAATGTTCCTAAATGGGGGTGCATTAATATACATAATGCGAAACTTCCAAAATATAGAGGAATGCTCCCAAATTTTTGGGCAATGTATCATAACGAAAAATTTTCGGCAATTACCATCCATACAATGGATCAGGAGGTGGATCGAGGGAAATTTTTATTACAAAGGGAATTTGAGATCAACCCACATGAATCGCTTGATATGCTCATCAAACGGACTAAAACTTTAGGTGCCCTTTACCTGATCGAAATATTGGAAAATATTAAGCAAGGAAGGGTTGTATTCCAGGAGCCGGAAAAGACCCAGACTTCCTATTTTTCCTTTCCTAAATCGAGCGATGTTAAACAATTCCGAAGTATGGGAAAACGCCTTTTATAGCTCAATTTGAGCATTAAAGGATTTTTTATTTATTTAGATATCGACCAGCCCTTATAAAACAACAAGTTTATTTTACAGTAACATTGAACCCTGTCGGGATTCCTGGGGGAATAGTATCAACCACAGGGCAGTTGGATGCACAAAATTCATAAGCGCCAATATCGAAAGCATTTCCTTGGGGTCTTATTGTTCCATCAAAATCCCTCGTAATCGAAGTAGGCGCCCCCACGTTGATGACCGGGCTGCTTGGTTGGAGGTGGAAGTTTCTGGCGGGTTGGGTTGGATCAACAAATTGCGGGTTGAGTATTATTGGATTAGTATCCCATGACGGAGCAGCTTGTCTTGGAGGTTGAATAGATGAATACCAAACATTGTTGCTTGCCGTTATTTTACTTGTATCCTTACCGAAATCGTTATAGAAATATTGCCCGTTGCTATCGGTGCATCCAGCCGGGTCAGCCGGGTCTTTTCCCGAACTATCATTTCTATTACAGGTGTTGGCAAATATTACATTGTTTTTAATTGTTAAACTCGAAAATGATTCCAGAAAAAATGCCCCAGAGAATGAATGATTGTCAAACAGGGTATTATTATACACCTCTGCTACCGTACCCGAGGTTCCAAAACGGATTCCACTTGAACCGCCATTGCCTCCATCCCCTCCACCATACGGTGCAGTTCCTAGTCCAGTTCGATAGATAATGTTATTGTAGATTTTAAAACCAGTTGTGCTTGGCCCTCCAAATCCCATTGCATCTCTATCAATGTCATGCCATATATTATCATGAATCGTATAATTATAAAACGGACCAGGTCCAGCATCGTAAGTCTGCAGACCCCTACCGCCACGGATATTGTGAACATAATTCCAAGCAATCTCATTGTCGTGCCCCTGATCGCTCCAATAAATTGCATGGTAAAATTTATTCTCTCCGCTGTTATGGATCTCATTTCCGAATATTTTCCAGTAATCGCCATGACTGCTAATCATTCCTGTTCCGCTTCCAGTTTTAGACATACCTTCTATTTCAGCATTTACCAATCTTACATAAGCCGTTTCTCTCATAATCAATGCACTGTCTCCTCCACTATCACCACGAAAATTTGAAAGAACAAGTCCTTCGTTTTGGGAGGAAACCGTGTAAGCTCCAAACAGCGCATACCCTCCACTGGGATTGGCAGTACGCATATCTATAAATACGTCTTGCCCTGGATAACCCATGACCGTCGTCGGGTTGTTTTCAGAACCTATTGGATAATCCTCAAATATCATAAAATAATCACGGCCATCTTGTTTCTGTTCATAATTTCCACCCATCAAAATAATTGTATCTCCAGGTCCGAAATTGGCTCTATCATCAAACACCGCTTGTGCGGATTTTTTCGGATTTCCAAAACTCCCATCGTTTGCGTCGTTCCCGTTATTCCAGTCAGTGAAGAAAATATCCCCAGATCGAACAGTAAAAGTGTGATCGTTATTTGAAACTTCACCATTGACCGTTACAACAATTGGCCCTCCACTTACATTAGCACCCGGTTGGACGGTGATAACTCGGATCCCGTGAGAATCAAAGACGCGTGATTGTGCTCCCCATTGCTTGTATGTCGCAACCTCGGTTCCATTAATTTTAACGGTTGATGTTCCCTTAACTGTTCCGAAACCCTTTCCAAAAATGGACAGATAGATCCCGTTATTGTTCTCTCCTCCCGTATTAGGGCCACTGGTGATATCGGTATAAAAAATAACGGGGGCAGCAAAGGATAAACTTGGAATCAGAAGTAGAAATCCTATTAGAGAGAAGAAAAGTTTGAGAGCGGTAAAATTAAATTTCCCTCGCTTATTTTTTCCTTTAATTATGTTTTTCATTTGATTCTCCTCCTAGTTGTATTATTTTTGATCTCTCCTCCGAAAACCCGCTCTCGTTCCCGGATAAGTCGTAAGCTGTTACTGCAAAATAATATTTTATACCTTTTTCCAATCCGCTAAGTGTATAAACCGTTGAGTTTCCCACATCAATTGGCGTTTCATATTTTCGAGATTTTGTTCCATAGTAAATTTTATATCCCCCTAAATCGGGTTCCGTATTGGGATTCCAAGACAATATTACACCATTTAAACAATTTATATTTTTGTCTTTTTTCTCATCACACCCCCACCATGGTAGACCTATGGAAATTATCAAAAATATTCCAGACAGAAAAGTTTTTGTTTCCATGGCTTGAGCATTTTAGCTAAAATTTCAGTCATTTAGACTACCCCAACTTATACTTTTGGTCAAGAGGAAGTGAAACCTTATTGTTTAATTATGTTAAAAATTGATATCCAATTTTTAGCCTAAGTTGTCTCCTTTTCATAAGAGACCTCAAACCAAGTAACCCCGGAATAATAAACATTGCCATGTCCACTGGGCCTCCCTTTGAAGGGGGTGTACTACTTGTAAATCCACATCCACCTGCCGTGGATCCAGAGTTATTAGTTAGTCCAGTCTCTGGTTTTAACTGCACCTTAACCGGGGTTGTCTGCAAATTCCCTTGAGTATCGTAGGAGTAAGCCGAGTAATAATACGTCAGCCCGTTCAGCAAGCCGGCATGAATTGTGCTGATGGCTGCATTTGGCTGGCCGGCGAAATCTCCCAACAAAATGCCATCGGTTACAATACCGGGGCTGCCGTTACCCGAGGGGGCCTGTGAAAAGGTAATGATCAGCTTTGGCCGTTGATTTTGCTGGCTAGTCTCGCTTGAACTGAATATTCGGTTGCTATTAGCGGATGCAACAGGGTCCGAATTGACCAACATTCCAAAATTCCCTGAGGGATTATTGACCCATTCTTGAACCATTTGGGTTACCGTCCAGGTTTTGTAACCGGGCGTTGTTGAAATTGACTGAGTATCCTCCGCGCTGAGTATATCGGCCTGGGCCAAAGGGATTCCATTATTGCAACAATTGTTTGCAGTCCATCCATTCGTACCGTCAAAGGTAAGGCCATTGACTTGGTTGATTGCGGTGTTCTTATTAATAATTCTGTGGGTGGAAATATCATAAGAGCTATCGCCCCCACTACCTTCCAGGTAGAGGGACAATGTAGCATTTTCAATGGTCACGTTACTTGGAATAGTTGAGAGATCCCATTTCAGAAGAATAGAGTTGGCATTCTGGTCCTGTGGCCAGGTATATGTTTTAAGTTGAGAATCCAGTGAGAAGTTCGTTGAATTAAGGTCAATATAGGTGTCCTCAATGGTATTGGGATGGTTACTGGTAGAGGTATTTCCCCATTCCTCGGTAACTGAATTCAAATTTTCAGGAAAACGATCAGTCCTATAATAAATTTGGACCCCTCCAAAATCGGAATCAGATGGATTGGTCCACTTTAAAGTTATTTGTTGATTTCCTCCGACCCCCGAAAAATTAAAAATTCCACTTGGAGGGGTATTTTCAGTGGAGGTGGAAGACATATTATTCCCTGATATGGATATATTTCCTGAGGCATCTGCATTTTTAACCCTAAAGTGGTAGGTGGTATTGGGTTGAAGCCCTGTAAGAATATGGCTATGGTTGGTGAGGAGGGTAGAGATAATGGAAGTGCTCAATCCATAGTTTGAAGATGTTCCATACTCCACCTGGGAAGTTGCGGCTTCATCGGTGGTCCAGGTGATGATAAGGCTGGAGGTTGTAAGGCCACTGGAGGAAATATTAGAGATCACGGGTGCAGTCGTATCGGGTGCGGTGGTTGTGGAAAAGATCTGGTCTCCAGAGAGGGCAGTGTTCCCTGCGGCATCTATACTTTTGACCCTGTAGTGATAGGTGACGGAGGAACTCAGGCCATTAAGCGTTCGGCTATGGTTTGTCGTCAGGTTTGAGTTCAACGCAGAGGTAGACCCATAGCTTGTGGTCGATCCAAATTCAACTTGGGAAGTGGCGTTTTCATCCGAATTCCAGGTAATCACTGCCGAATTGGAACCGATATTACTGGAGAAAATGTTTGAGAGGACAGGAGCTGTGGTATCAGGGGTTGCCGAAGTGGTGAAGGTGTTGTCTGCAGAGATGGCAATATTTCCAGAAGCATCCTCACTCACCACTCTATAATGATAGGTAGTTGAGGGGTCCAAATTATTCAAGGTCCGGCTATGGTTTGTAACGGGGTTCAAATTCAATGCTGAAGAGGATCCATAACTTGTGGTGGTCCCATAATCTACCTGGGAGGTCGCAGACTCATTGGTTGTCCATGTTATTACTGCATTACTATTGCTTATACTGGGGACGGCAATGGAAGATATGACCGGTGGGGCATTGTCCGATATAAGGTGGCTGACTTCCAAAGAAAAACCGCTTTCATTGAGAGATGTATCGTACGCAGTTATCGCAAAATAATAGGTTCCGTTCCCCAATCCGGTAATGGTGTAAGAGGTTTGGTTCCCAACATCTATAGGAGAGCCGTAGGTATTTGATGCAACCCCATAGTAGACTTTGTATCCTGCCAAATCAGATTCTGTATTAGGATTCCAGGAAAGGAGGGCTTCACCCGCAAAAACTCCCGGGGTGTTTCCAATTAGAAAAAGAGTTAATAAAGATTTCGTTAGAATTCCAAAATTATATTTGTTTTTTTTCATAATCTCCATCCCTTACATGATATGGCACAAAAAAAGCCGCCAAAATTGATCCTTTGGCGGCTCGGCGAGCATATCCTGAATCGGAATTAGCTCCAGCGCTCTGCGCCCCCATCTTTCGATGGGTTTGCTCTGAGCAAAGGTTATATACGCTTAGGTATGTAAAAGAACTATCTTCTTACAACGACAAAATCTCCTTTTTGTAAAAATTTATTAAAAAACAATCGCAAAACTAACCCGATCGGTACAAGGAACATGGCAAAATCAGTGGGTTTCTTACTGGATGCATTTGAGTTTTTTAGGAAACCGCACCCACCGGCGCTTGTTCCGGAATTTGCTACGGGTTGGGATCCTCCACCATCAAGAATCGTTTTACTTACTTCTTGAGAGAAACCACTTTGATTTCCTGAGGTGTCATAAGCGGTGACCGCAAAAAAATATTCGCCGGCTGGTATTCCAGATAAGGTATGTGTGGTTTGAGTTCCCACATCGCTTGGAGTACCGTACTGGCCTGAGGAGGTACCATAATAAACTTTGTAACCGGCTAAATCGGGTTCATTATTAGAATTCCAGGATAAAGTAGCCTCACCTGCATTCGCTATTGGGGCGAAAGAAAAAAATAAAATTAAAAAGGAACAGGTGACTAAAGAAGGATTGGGTTTTAATTTTTGGCATTTCATAACTGAATGTCCCTCCCATCTCATAAAAAAACCGCCAAGGAAATTTCCTTTGGCGGCTCGGCAGGCATATCCTAACTTTTGGATTTAGCCCCGTTACTCTGCGCCCCCATCTTTCGATGGGTTTGCTCTGAGCAAAGGTAAAAAATAATTTAAAGCTCCATTATAATAATGTTGCAAGTTACACCCCTTTTTTATTCTTGTCAAGAGTTAAAATGTTTTAAAGCAATTTTAATAAAAAAAACCCATTCTAGATTAGAATGGGTTGCAATAAGCGCATCACTTTTTTAAAAGCATAACACCTATGGCAACCCGACTTGCCCTGTAGAAACGTTGGAGCATTTCTACCGAGGCCTCGCGGCTTTGCGTCCCACCCTTTCGGATGGTTTGCCTTTTTCATAAATAATATTTTTGTGGTTTTTAGGGTGCATTTTCGGTGCCCAGATTAATTTCTTTTTCTTTAAATGAGCTGAAATGTCTTTATTTCATTGGATATTAATGGGTTAGAGGTTTTTAGGTTTGACAAATGGTTTATCGGTAAAAAGGGTCTTTTCCTTAAATTTGGAAGTAGAGTCCCTAGATTTGTTCAAATTTGTTTTAAACCCGCGAGGAGTCTTGCTTTTTTCTGAAAGTTACTTTCTTTTCAGAAAAAGGATAAGCAAATTCCTGACATTTAAACAAATTTTTGCGAAAGAAATGATCCTTCACGGATTTATCATTTAAATTCACTACTGTCCCAACGTTATACAAATAAATTCAATTGGTTATCGTCATCAATGGTTTCATCTTCGTAATCAATCGAAGAAAGCGCTTGTAATATTGGGGTTTTTTCGAACAGCGACACACTCAAAATTTGTAGAATTGT
>DASWJH010000047.1 GCA_036397255.1 Nitrospiria bacterium | reverse complement strand
ACAATTCTACAAATTTTGAGTGTGTCGCTGTTCGAAAAAACCCCAATATTACAAGCGCTTTCTTCGATTGATTACGAAGATGAAACCATTGATGACGATAACCAATTGAATTTATTTGTATAACGTTGGGACAGTAGTGATGCTAACCAAAAAATCAATGATTGGTAATGGTGTAACGAATTGTGCATTTTGTTGTTTTGAAAACTCTGCTGCAAAACGGTGAAACACCATTTGATAAAGGTCTGTTTTATGAGACAGCACAAATGAGAAATCCTGAAACTGATTTACTACTTGCACTAAAACTTTAGCGTGGTTTTCGTTTTTTTCATTAAGCGGGTCGTCTTGTAAAATGCGGTAATAATCACCTTCGGCATTTTCGCGAAGTTTATTTATTCTGTTAAGGAATGTTTGTATTGCTGTGTCATTAAGATTTTTATATGCCTTTTCTCCGTTGGTTATGAAAAAGTCAAGATACTTTTTAGGATTGGCTTCATTCCTTTTTTCATCGAAAATTTTAAGAGCTAAAATTTGTATTAATATTTCATAGCCCTTTTGATTAAGCATTCCTTTTTCTTCCATTGTCCGTAGAATTGCGGACATTGCATCATTGATTTGCTTTGAGTGAATACCTGAAATTACATCTAAATTTTTAATAGTTCTTTTTGAACGGTCAATTTCTTTAGGGCTCACCCAGTCAATAATTTCATCATAAGTAGGAATGTTACGGTATGGGTCGGGCAAATGTAATGAAAGGTCTTTAGTTCCGCTATCTTCACCCTTTTGGTTGTATTCATCATTTAAGCGTAAAAACTTGAATTTGTGTTTGCGAAATAAATAAAGACGCTCTGTGTCATAAAGGATGCCGAGACAAAATTCTCTTTCGCTTTCTTTTAAGGCAGGTTTTAATTGTTGGTTGTAAACTGTTTCAATGTCTTTGCTATCTTCTTTTTTAAATTCAATTACACCAATTAAATGAATACGAAGCCAGTCAAGTTCTTTTTGGTTATTGTTTGTCCGCCAATTCTTATAATGGTCAAACCAATTTTTATCGTCAAATAGCGCACCATCAAATTTTATGGGTGCTGATGATTTATTCCCCTTTGGAAAATATATCTCTGCTCCAATAAAATCTTTTGCATACATACCAGAGTTTACGATGGCTGAAAGAAATTGCCATTTGTAATATTCTTCGTTAGGTTTGCCTGAAGTTCCTTTTATTTTGGTAGTTTTGCTTAATGTTGTGTCAACAGGTAGGAAACATTCAAATTCTGATTTGCTACCATATTTTCTGTCGTATTCGTCTTTGTATTTCAGAAATCGGTAACTCATTTATAAATCCTTTATTAATTATTTGTGGCTAACCATTGATTAACTTGCCATTTTGCCCTGATAATGCGATATTGGTGGGGTTTTCAGGCGGTTTTGCCCAATACCCGTTATCAGCGATCTCAGGGTGCCATCACACAGACTTATATGCCCGACGCGACGAGAAGTCAACAACCAAAACTCCTCGATGAAGTCCGAAAGGTGCTCCGTCTACACCACTACTCCATTCACACCGAGCGATCCTATGTGGATTGGATCGTACGGTTCGTCCGTTTCCACTGCATGCGGTCGCGCGAGGACCAGGGAGCAAAAATTCCGCCGCCGCGGCGGATCTCAGCGCCGAGACTGGAATAACTCCACTGGGTTGCCCGACGGGTCCTCGAGAATGACCTGTGCACCGCCTGGCCCCGTCACAATTTCATTCGTGCGGAAGGAAACCCCCGCTGCACGCAGCCGCGCAACTTCCGCAGCGAGATCGGTCACCTCTAGGTGCACTCGATTCCAACCGCCCGGTTCCTGGCGGCGACCGTCTGGCAGCGGGCGCTTCCCTGAGCTACCTTCGCCACTCAGCAAGAGCCGCACGCCGTTACGTGAAACCGCGGCAAAGGCGGGTGAGGCATCATGCTCAAGAGTGAAACCAAGGAGCGTTGTGTAGAACTCAATAGCCGCGGGCACATCATCAATCATGTAGCGTACGCTGACTTCAGACATCGCTCTAAGTCTCCTTTCTCGTTTCCAGTCTCTGTTCACAGAACCGACAGAGCAGGGGAACGGCTTCTATCACCCGCAAATGAGCATCTTTTGGTGCTGTCTAACTATGATTATGCCGCCATGCCTTCAACAATCAGATTTCTTACGTCAGTGCGTTGGCTTGCATGCTCGAATGTAATTGCACAGACGTTACCTTCTGCATCAACATCAAGAATAGTGTTCTCATCCAGATCTTTGGATTCCGCAATGTCGCTGTCAAGTAACTCAATGTACAGAGTATCCGTGTCTTCGAAGTAGCTGACTTTCATGGTTTGTACCCCCTATCAAAAAATGCGTTATGCACGGTTTCTCCATCTGGCAACAGGATAACCCGCAGATATCGGTTCCCCATTTCTGCAATTCTAGCCCAACGCCTTATTCGACCGTCTGTCTGTATGTGCTCTTTTTCAGAAAATCGGACAACGTGCTGAATCCAATCGTCCTTGATTATCTTTCGATCCGGTCTGACCCGGATTGCCCTGAAGTATTTCGTTGTCTTCATTGCCATTTTTTACTTTTGGCATAACGAATAAGCTAACCGGCGCGCCGCTTTTGGCGTGTCCGGTTGAGCGCCTTGTTGGGCGTTTTGGACCCCTTGGCTCTGAGTGCAACTCCCAAAGCCTTTTGCACCCTACTGCGCATGGCCTCCGGTTCTTCGAACACTTCTGGTGGAGCTTCGAAATATTGCATGGTCACGGACTTGCCGCGTGCGACATAAGTAAATGGGTTCAAGCCTTTTGCTTCAAATTCACTACGAGTAGTGGGGTCTCCTTTGAAGTACAGTCTGTCCTCAATTATGATTGCAAAGATACAATTGTCCTGATAAACACCGTGGCCGCCGAACATGGCGCGGACCCGCGGCCTTCCAAGAAACGACATTTGCTCGACGACAAACTCCAAAAATTCGCTGTACCGAGACATGGCTACGCTACGATATTCGTGCCCCAAGGGTTATCCAATGCGATCAACCAGTTTCTATCAGGTTGGCGCCGTAGGATGTCGGACGAGCGACCGCTCATTTGCACCGGGTTTCCTATGGGATCGGTTCCACGCAAACTCCACTGCGCACAGTAAAGCGCGACATCGCCGGCTTCCACAACCTGTTGTGCCTCGCTCGTCAGAATCGGCTTTAACGCCACGAACCCCGCGAGTGCCTCGCGTAGCGCCAAGGTTCCGGTTGCCACAACGCCGGGCTTTACAACGAGAGATGCTCCCGGTTCGTACATACTCAGCGCCGTTTCAAGATCGCCCTGGTTCATTGCATTGACGAATTGAGTTACTGCATCAAGCGGAGTAAGGGTTTTCATGTTCGTTCCTTTTTTGTTAGTTGCCAAGAGCGTTCATGATATATGCAGCCTCTTGACAGCGTGGTGTCAGGATCTTGTGACGCCCAACTATCAAGTAAGCTGCGACAGGCTCGCTAATCTCGGCGGCCTATCTCAGACAACTCTCTCATCGTTTTAAACTAGGATTATGTGTAATATCTCATGCTTGCGAGAATCCTGTCAATCGCCTATCACCATAAAACACCGTTGGCTGGGCGGCCTATTCCACTATCGGCCCGCTGCCTATTTCCGATGAGCCGGCTGAATTTTTCTATAACCCTAGCAGAATGTTGAAAAAGGAATTATTTGTGTGTTAGGTCGCCTGCCTGTGCGTGGGACTTGCACGCAGACAGGTCATTCCCGAGAAACCTGTCCTCGAATATCTTTATCGGGGAGCCCGAATCCGATATGGTTGATTTTAAATAGCCTGGATTCCTGCCTGCCGCCCGCCTGCCGGACGGGCAGGGACAGGCGGGCCCGATAAAACCATTCGGGAATGACGGATTCGGGTTTTTCAACAGTCTGCTAAATTAAAAAATCCTGGAATTTTAACAAAATGCAATCGTCAAAAATTTCACCTGGTTTCAACTTTATCCAATTTCTTTCGGTAATGCTCCGGAAAATTAAATTCTTTTCCAGCTTTCTTAATGATATCAAGATACTCCTTTGTGGGAGCCACGAAGCCTCTTTTTTGGACCACCTCATACACCCAAACATTTTCTATCATTCCCGAAGAGGTTTGAATTGAGGTGGTAAAGCGTGTGTAGGCCATGGGATATCCCTCATATTCATCGAGTTTTTCCAAATTCCGTTCTGAGATTTCGTACAGCAACCCCCATACTTCCTCATGAGGATTTTCCATAATATCCGCAACCCCTCCAACCCATCCCGCTGAGTCGTAGGTGAAGCCTAAAGAATATCCCTTGAGAACTCCCGGTTGAAGAGGTGTGGAATCGGGGCACCTTTTTTTCATTGCCTTTTGATCCAGGTTTGAACCGTATGCGAAGTATTTAAGCTTCATTGAAATTCGTTAACCACCTTTTGAATTTGACCTACCTCTTTTTGAATATTTACAGGAATGGAAATGTTATTCAGGTTTTTTTGGATTTCTTGGAAATTAAATTCATCGCGAACGGGTGCCGTATAGACTCTTTTCATCAAATCATCCCTTAAGTTTTTAGGGACTTCAGATAAAATATCTATTGAAAGCTGTGTTTGAGCTTCCAGGTTTTCCCATAACATTTCATTGATCCATTCTTCTCCTTCCGCGGAACGGCCATAAGGGCCTTGGCTGGCTTCCATTAAGGCCCTAAGAAATTCTTTGTTCCCCAGAAGGGCATAAGCGTTTGTAATTCGATAGGTATCTGAATAAACAAAATGGGTTTGGGGTTTTTCGCCGGCGTCTTGTGTGGAGTAAACTCCCCTAAATAAATCCAGGAATTTATTTTTAATTTTTGGGTTATCCTGATTTTCCTCCAAATCTCCTATAATTTCCCTCACCTCATAAGCCAGATCAGTTAATTGTTCTTCAGGGTATTCTGCCTGGGTAACAACAATTTCGGCTAATAAATTTGTCAGGGATTCGGCTTGGAGGTTTTGGGGGGGTAAAAGAGAGCAAATTATGATTGGGATAAACCAAACTCTTTTCATCATGGAATTACCTTTTGGTGTTCTGTTCTAAGAGTACTCTCAATAAATTTGGGCCGTCATTCCCGCGAAGGCGGGAATCCAGAAGCCCCTGATTCTAAAACCACTGGATTCCCGATAAAACCATTCGGGAATGACGACATGGGGTTTTTAACATTTTATTAGAAACCAATGTGTTCTTCATTTTAAAAAGCACAAGAGAAAATGGAAAAATACAAATCTTGCCTACCTTTTCTGAGGTTTTCCATATCCACCACCTCCGGGTGTGTGGATGGAAAGAACGTCTCCTGGATTAACTTTAAAGGAGCATTTCCCTGGAAGGTTCATTTTTCTTCCTTTTTGAAAAAGGAGGTTTTTCCCTGTTTTTCCTTTCCCCCCACCCGCAAGACCATAAGGACTAAGTTTTCGTCGCTCTGAAAGAACGGTGACCTGTGCATCCGAAAGAAATTCTATTTCCCGGATCAATCCTTCACCCCCTTGATAGCGGCCTTTCCCTCCCGATCCGCGCCGAATTCTATATTTTTTTACCCTGAAGGGAAAGGTGTGTTCAATGGCTTCTATGGGTGTGTTTAAGGTGTTGGTCATATGGGTGTGTACCGCATCCAATCCATCGCAGGTTGGAGGAGCTCCCATTCCTCCGGCCAGTGTTTCATAATAAGTGAACTGTTTTTGGTGAAAAGGGTCGAAACCCCCTATGGTGAGATTGTTCATGGTTCCTTGACTGGCTGCCGGAATCGAGCGGGGTAGCGCTTTGGCAAAGGCCCCGAAGAGAACATCGACAATACGTTGAGAGAGTTCGACATTTCCTCCCACCACCGCTGCAGGGGGCCGGGCATTGACGATGGTTCCCTCTGGGGCGAACACTTTAATGGGACGCATGATTCCCGCGTTAATTGGGATTTCAAAACCCGCCAAACAACAAAATACATAGAATACGGAGGAAAGGGTCACCGCATATGGGCCATTTACACATCCTTTGACCTGCAAGTCCGTTCCACTGAAGTCGATCACGGCATTGGATTTGCGAATCCGGATGGTGGCTTTAATTTTGATCGGTTGGGTGGTAATCCCATCATCCTCAAGGAAATCAAAAAAGTGGTATTGACCATCTGGAATTTTATGGATGACGGATCTCATCATTTGTTCGGAATAATCCAATAAAACCAGAGCTTGCTCTTGGGTTTCCCTGGTTCCAAAATTTTGGATGATTTCAGTTAACCTTTGTATTCCCAACCGGTTTGCAGCCAGTTGGGCTTGTAGATCTCCCGTCCTTTCTTCCGGGGTTCTCACATTGGAAAGGATCAGGTTGAGCAGATCGTCCTGGAAAACACCTTTTTTTACAATTTTAACCGGAGGAATGCGAAGCCCTTCCTGAAAGATTTCTTCAGAAGCAGGCATGGATCCGGGTTGAATCCCCCCTACATCGGAATGATGGGCCCGGTTGGCAACATAAAATGAGGGTCGGTTTTTTTTTCGGGCAAAGACAGGGGAGATGACGGTAATGTCCGGGAGGTGGGTCCCGCCCCGGTAAGGATCATTTAATAAAACCGTGTCTTCTTCTTCAAATCTCTGCTCCTCTATTGCAGAGAGCACCGATAACGGCATGGATCCCAGATGGACAGGGATGTGGGCGGCTTGTGCAATCATCTCCCCCCTTGCATTAAAAATGGCGCATGAGGCATCCTTTCGTTCCTTAATGTTGGCCGAATAAGCGGAACGGCACAATACCGCACCCATCTCCTCTGAAATAGAAGTGAGGCGGTTTTTAAAGATTTCCAATTGAATGGGATCTTTCCTCATAATTTTTGCTCCAGAATAAGGTTTTCAAAGCGATCCACATGGCAATAAAAACCCGGCGGAACCGTTGTGGTCGCGGTAAATTCGATAATGATGGCTGGTCCGGGAAATTTAGTTCCGGGAGTAAGATGATTCCGATCAATGAAAGGGGTTTTCCATGGTTTTCCTGAAAAGATGGCTTTATTTTCTTTGAGTTTGGCCTTTTCAAGAGACCGCAATGGTTTTTCGGGTAATGATTTAAAAATTGGTTTTTTGAATTTTCCGATGAGGCGAATTCGGATATTAACGATTTCTACCGCCCGATTCTTTTCCATATGTCCGTAGCGTTTACGGTGTGATTCATGAAATGAATTGTAATAGTGACGGGAGTAGGGGATGGTTAATTCGTGGGATTGGCCTTTGTAACGCATGTCTAAAAACCGGAAAACATGGATTTGACGGGTAGAGATACCCTCCCGATTCATTTCCTGTGTTCCCTTATGAATGAGGCGGTTCATACCCGCTTCGAGGGTCGATGGGGAAAATTGTTTTTCTTTTCCCAAAATTGCTTGGGCGTATTCTTTGATACTATCGGACAGGAGTAAGCCCAAAGCTGAAAACAGTCCAGGGTTTTTAGGAATGAAAACCATGGGAATCTTTAGCGTTTTTGCGAGATCCGCTCCGTGGAGTCCTCCTGCTCCTCCAAATACACAAAGAGCAAAATCTTTGGGGTCCTGCCCTTGCTCGACGGAGACCACCCGAATGGCTTTTTCCATGTTTGCATTTGCTACCTGGATGATCCCTTCGGCGAGTTTTTGTGGGGAAATCTTCAGTTTTCGGGACATTTGGTTAAAAGGTTTTTGAATTTCATCCCTATTTAGTTCCATATTTCCGCCTAAAAAATGGACCGGGTCCAACCTCCCAAGGAATAGATGGGCGTCGGTCACCGTGATTTTTTTCCCTCCGCGGTTGTAACAAATCGGTCCGGGATCTGCCCCGGCACTTTCAGGGCCAACTCGAAGAAGGCCTCCCTGATCCACCCAGGCAACGGACCCTCCTCCTGCTCCAATGGTATGAATACGGATAAAGGGTGTTTTTACGGAGCACCCTGCAATTTCCCCTTCAGCGGTAAAAGGGAGTTCCCCTGGACAAAGCGAGACATCTGTAGAAGTTCCCCCCATATCGAAAGTAATCAGGTTGGGGAAACCCATTTTTTTTCCAAGGGTGTGAGCAGCGACGACTCCAGCGGCAGGGCCCGAAAGCAGTGTTCGAACAGCCTCACTTGAGGCGGTTTTTGCATTGGTAAAACCGCCGTTGGACTGCATAATGCGAAGGACGTATTCCCTTTGAAGTCCCTTTGACAAATCATCCAAGTATCGGTTCATGATGGGTGACACATAGGCATTCACCACGGTTGTACTGAAGCGCTCCACCTCACGGTATTCCGGAAGAATATGGGATGAAATAGAAATGGGTATGGATAATTTTCGGGCTTCTTTCTCAACTTTTTTTTCATGGATCCTGTTGGCATAGGAGTGAAGAAAGCAGATGGCAAGAGATTGAGGTTTTAATTTCTTAATTTGGGTCAATGCTCTTTGGATAGATAACCGGGTCAGAGGTTCAATTACTTTGCCGTTATAAGCGATTCGTTCTCTTACGCCAACCCGGAGGCCTGATTTTACCAAGGGAACAGAACGTTGCACCCATAAATTGTACAGGTCAGGCCGGTTTTGACGGCCGATTTCAAGGATATCCTCGAAATTTATGGTTGTTAACAGGACTACCCGGGCCCCTTTGCGTTCCAATAGGGCATTTGTGGCAACCGTTGTCCCATGAAAAACAATTGCTTGTTTGGAATTTTTAGGTATTTCTTTTATTCCTTTTAAAATGGCCTGTGAGGGGTTTTCGGGTGTAGAAGGAATTTTGTGAACGGTTAATTTATTACCTTTTAAAACAATAATATCTGTGAATGTTCCTCCCGTGTCAATTCCGATTCTGATCATTTTTAAATACCTTGGACCATGGCCAATTCCAATCCTTAATTTAATGGATGGCATTATAATCAGTTCGGTTTCAAAAAAGAAGTTGTTTTAAAATTTTGCTTGGGGAGAGGGTAAACTTTTAGGCATCCTTTTTATTTTAAAAGCGTGACATTTTTTAAAGATGGTAGTAGATTTTGTGTTTTTGGGAAGGAAGGAAAAGGGGTTACACCGATTTTAATGGGGGAAAAAGTGAGAAGGTTTTTGGGAATAAAAAATTTTATTTTTTTCCTTTTTCTCATTTTTCTTTTTTCCTGCTCCCCAAGAATAAAATATGAACAGATCCCGGTTCCAGACCGGAGAATGAACCTCTCGGGTCTGGTTAGGATTTCCACCGAATTTTTAAACCATCATCCTAAAGATTTCTATAAATTTAACAGGATTTTGACGCAAGCCGATGAAGCCTTGGGTAACCGCACCTTCCTGACCAAGGGAGGGGTAATGAAATGGATTCGCACCACGGCTATCCGGGAAGGATATGATGTGAATATGCCTGTTTATCTTTTCCTGCAAACGGTTTATTTAAAAGGTTGGGAAAATTCCTATTTAAGCCGTGTTGACCTTTCGGAGAGAGAGTACCTTTATGATCTCATCAGTGCGGTAATGGGAGGGATGCACCATTGCTCTACCTGTTCCACCAGCACCGGGCACTAATGGGCCCTAATATTTGAGAGATGAAATGTTTATTGTGGCAGATGAAAATATTCCCTTGGTGAAGGAATTCTTCTCTGATCTGGGAGACGTAACTTTGTTGCCCGGTCGGGAAATTTCCTCTGGTGGTGTGAAGAGGTGTGATGTTTTGTTGGTCAGGTCTATTACCCCTGTGAATCAAGAGCTTTTGGAGAGTTCAGCGGTTCAATTTGTTGGAACAGCGACCACCGGTGTGGACCATGTTGATCGAGATTATTTGGAGGCAAAAGGGATTGGTTTCGCCGATTCTGCGGGGTGTAACACCCAGTCTGTGGTTGAATATGTTCTATCCGTTTTATTTCTCTTGAGTGAAAAATTTGAATTTGCCTTTCAAGATCAAACCGTTGGTATAATCGGATCGGGCCGAATTGGTGGAAAGCTTCGTTCCTGTTTAGAAGAAATCGGGGTTCAATGCGGGGCCTATGATCCCTGGTTGGAAGACCGAGGCGTTGAAGGTCTTTGTTCATTGGAGGAAGCGCTTTCGGCCGATGTGATTAGTTTACACCCTTCCCTCACCCAGCTAAAACCTCATCCTAGTTTTCATTTAATTAATCAAGCCCGTCTAAAACAAATGAAGACTGGGGCCATCCTAATTAATACCTCGCGCGGTCCTGTTGTGGATAACACCGCATTGATAAACCGCCTTCAGGAGACTTCTCTGGTTACGGTTTTGGATGTTTGGGAAAATGAACCTTTAATCACCCCTGAATTATTGGATCAAGTGGAAATCGCCACACCTCACATTGCGGGTTATAGTTTGGATGGAAAATTAAAAGGCACGGAAATGATTTATCAATCCGTTTGTAAATTTTTTAAATTAGAGCCAAAACATAGTTTGGGGGATTGGGTCCCGGCCGCGCCATTAAGAAAACTTGAATTTAACCCAACCACATCGGTTCAGGAAATCATTCAAACGGCCATTCGAAGTTGCTATAATATTTACCGTGATGATTGGGCATTGCGAAGAACAAAGAGGCTAGACGATTCCCCCCGAATAAAAGCCTTTGATAACTTAAGAAAGAATTATCCTGTTCGAAGGGAGTTTCATCACACCCAAATCGATTTAGGGGTTGCTGATCATCCAGCAAAGAAAGTTTTAAAGGTTTTGGGGTTTCAGTTATAAATTCCAGTTTTTAGGGATCAGGAAAAACCCCCTCCCTTTCGGTGGGGATTGACTCGGAATATTAAAAAGACTATTTTGGGTTTAAATTTTTTATTTTTATGCTTAGGAGAAATAAGGGAAAATATCTAACCAGAGGAATGGACAGACATGCAATTGGCTAAAATGGTAACCTTCCCCAACGGGGTAAAACTTATGAAATGGGGCCGAAAAGAGGAACCCACTGCTGAATCTGTGGCTGAGGAAATGAAACGGTTTGGATATACGGTATACGATCTTCAAACCGTTGATCCGTGGTTTGAGCGGAGCCGGCATGCCCATGATGAACCGGAAATCCGGGCTGCGGTTTCGGGGGCAATAACCTTTCATTTTGATGAATTCCCCATAACCATTGAAGGTGGAGATATCCTTCTTATTCCGGGGGGGCTTGCCCATGAAGTGATCGGTCACAATTCCAACCCTTTTTCCGCCTTTAAGGGATCGTTAAGCGGGGAGAGAAAGGTGACTGAACAGGGTGACGCAAAAGGGAGTGTGGAGGATTTGGCCAGAAAGGCACCGGCATCCGGAAAACAGTGAAAATGATTTGTATTGATTTGGATGGTACGCTGGAGGATAGCCGGTCCGATATGGTGGCCGCGGTCCAAAGGGTTCGAGAGAACTTAAGGCTTTCTTTCCGGTCCGATGGCGATATTCGTCCTTTTGTGAATAAGGGGATGGATCAGCTTTACCATTCCTGTTTTGACGATTATATTCAGGATAATCATTCCCGGTTTGCTGAGGTTCGTGGGCGGTATGAATCGGATTATATTGCACACGTGGCCGTGGAGACACAGCTTTATCCCGGAATTAAATCTGCGCTACGAGATTTAAAAGATTTGGGGTCAATCACTGTGGTCACCAACAAACCGGAAAAAATTTCCCGTCAATTACTCGAAGCGTTAGGGATAGATTTGTATATATCCGATGTAATCGGTGGTGATACACTTCCCAAAACCAAACCTGACCCTCTTGTTCTAGAAACGGCAGCCCATCGATGTGATTTTCAAAAATCAATTGACGGTTGTTTTATGATTGGGGATACGGATGCTGATATAAAAATGGGGAAGGCCTTTGGTTGTAAAACCATCTGGTGCCAATGGGGGTATCTGGATCGTCCCAAGGAAAAACCCGATTTTATTGCGGAGAAACCGGCGCAACTACCCCATATTGTTCGTTCTACTTTGAAAAATGAATTACCCCATCATTAAGGATTTTATTAATGAGTTCTGAAAAAATATCAACCGACCGAGAGTTAGCAACCCTGGGAGGAGGATGCTTCTGGTGCTTGGAGCCTATTTTTCAAGATCTGAAGGGTGTGTATTCTGTTGAATCGGGTTATTCAGGAGGAAAAACGGAAGATCCTACCTATGAGCAGGTTTGCTCCGAGAATACCGGCCATGCAGAGGTCATTCAGGTGTCCTTTAACCCCCAAATGATTTCCTATAAGGACATTTTAGAAGTTTTTTTTGTGATTCATGATCCGACCACCTTAAACCGCCAAGGGGCAGATGCGGGAACACAATACCGTTCGGTCATTTTCTATCACCACTCCGAACAAAAGGAAGTTGCGGAACAGGTTATTCAAGAAATGGAGTCAGCTCAGATTTGGGATGGGAAGATTGTAACGGAGCTAACACCGTTTTCCATTTTCTATCGGGGAGAGGATTATCATCAGAACTATTTTAAAACAAATCCGCACCAGCCCTACTGCATGGCGGTCATTGTCCCCAAGGTTTCTAAATTCCGCAAACATCACCTTTCCAGATTGTTGAAATCATAATTTTTTAAAAAACCGAGTATTCTTTAAGGTTTACTTTTTAGGGTCTTCGTGAAATCGAGTGGGTAAAAATTGTTAAAAAGTGTTTAAGGTCCATACAGGGCAAGGGTCAAGTCAAAGTCATTCTGTGGTTGAAGCCTTTGAAGTATTAGAGGTTCCTGCAAAATCCAGTTCGTCATTC